>CACYWX010000088.1 GCA_902778205.1 uncultured Ruminococcus sp.
TTTCGATCGCTGTTTTCGAGGCTCCCGAGAAAACCGTGGAACTTGTTCCACGCATGTTTCAGCTGACGCCGCCAGCCCGCGCGGGGATTTGGGATGCACGATCAGGCTTGTATACAGATATGAGCGGTCAGGATTATGCTTTCTGGCCAAGGGGGACCCGCACATGGGGGCTGGGTTTGCGAGCAAACCCGTCGGCCATGAGATGGTGTCCCCTGTGCCGCCCGACCCGCGCAGGGTCATCATTCTGGAAACACGAAGCGTTTCCTTCCTAATCCGTACGGGTTAAGGGATACTCACTTAAAGTATCCCCTTAACCCCAACCAAAAAGACACCGTACTGATCCTCTCAGCGGTGTCTTTTTTGTGTGAGTATCTTCTCCGCTCATCGTTTTCCCGGACGGCGGAATTCCTCGGGCAGCTCGTGCTCCTCGCACAGCTCCCGGTACAGGGCGGGACGGCGGAAGGTTTCGGCCTGGTTTTCCTTCCGGCGGTAGTCCCGGAGCATATCCAGATCCAGCTCACCGACGAACACGCCCTCCTCTTCGTCCGCCTCCAGCACGCAGGTGTCCCGGGATCCGGGGAAGCCCCTGTAATAGGCCACGCCGTCGAACAGGACGGAATGCCCGTTGCAGTCCGGAGCCCGGGGCGGTTCCCCCTCGGGGTAGTTGCAGGTGGCGATGGCCGTCATGTTCTCGTAGGCACGCCCTCTCAGCTGGGCCAGCCGGTTCTGCTCCAGGGGGCAGGCGTTGGGGACCAGGATCAGCTCCGCGCCGTGCAGCATCAGGATCCGCGCGGTCTCGGGAAATTCCCGGTCGTAGCAGATCATGGCGCCCACCCGCACCGGTCCCGCGGCGGTATCCAGCTCACAGACGGGAAAGGACTCCCCGGGGGTCAGGAGACGCTCCGGTCCGAAGTCACAGGTGTGTACCTTGGAATAGGACAGGACCTCCCGCCCGTGCCGGTCATAAAGCAGGAGGGTGTTCCGGGGCGCGGACTCGAAGGCCTCAAGCAGGGTGACGCCCACCGCCATGCCGAGCTCCCGGGCGGCGGTCCTCAGGGCGTTCACATAGAAGGAATCCTTCGTCACGGCCTCCGCCGTCCAGTCCTCCCCGGGCCGGGCGTAGAGATCGTACCCCATGGAGTACATCTCCGGAAGCAGGGCGACGTCCGCTCCTCTCTCCTTTGCGGTCCTGCAGGCGGAGACGGCCTTTTCCGCGTTCAGCCGGGCGCGCTCCTCCCCCGTTCCGGGAGCGGATCTCAGCTGCAGCAGGGCGACGCGGAGGATGTGACGGTCCGGCATGGCGGCTCTCCTTTCTGACGCGGATGATACGCAAAAAAGCGGTCCGATGTACTGTCTCAGCCGAACAGCGGCGTGGAGAAATAGCGCTCGGCGGTGTCCGGCAGGATGGTGACCACGGTCTTGCCCGGTCCCAGCTCCTTCGCCATGCGGATGGCCGCCGCCACGTTGGTTCCGCTGGAAATGCCGCAGAGGATCCCCTCCTCCGACGCCAGCGCCTTCGCGGTTCCCACGGCCTCCTCGTCGCCGATGACGCAGACCCGGTCGATGACGTCCCGGTTCAGCACCTTCGGGATCAGCCCGTCGCCGATGCCCATCTGCACGTGGGTCCCGATGGCTCCCCCGGACAGGATCGCCGCGTTTTCCGGCTCCACGGCCCAGACCACGGCGGCGGGATTGGCCTCCTTCAGAACCTCGCCCACGCCGGTGACGGTGCCGCCCGTGCCGATGCCGGAGCAGAAGCCGTCCACCCGGGCGTCCGGTCCGATGTCCTCGAGGATCTCCCGGGCGGTTGCGATGCGGTGGACCTCCGGGTTGGCGGGATTTTCGAACTGCTGGGGCACGAAGACCTTCGGATCCTCCCGCTGCATCCGCTCCGCCTCGGCGATGCAGGTCCGGATGCAGGCGCCGATGTCCCCCGCGTCGTGGATGAGGACCACCTCGGCGCCGTACTGGGCCACCAGCTTTCTCCGCTCCTCGCTGACGGAATCGGGCATAATGATGACCACCCGGTATCCGCGCACCGCGCCCACCAGAGCGAGGCCGATGCCCTGATTCCCGCTGGTGGGCTCCACAATGACGGAGTCCGGGGACAGAAGTCCGGCGCGCTCCGCCTCGGAGATCATATTGTACGCGGTCCGGGTCTTGATGGATCCTCCCACGTTGAGGCCCTCGAATTTCACGAGGATGTCCGCGCCGTTCTCCGGGGCGAGCCGGTTCAGGCGGATGAGGGGCGTATGGCCCATGGCTTCGAGAATGTTCCTGTAAATCATATGCTCTTTACTCTGATTTCAATGAATGAACGGCGGCTGTTGTTACTCCACGATCCGGGGGACGCGCTTGGAGACCTTGCAGACCACCTCGTAGTTGATGGTCCCCGCCATGCGGGCCAGGGTATCAGTCATCTGCCCGTCGTCGCCTCCGAAGAGGGTCACGGCGTCTCCCACCTGAACGGGGTTGTCCCTGGCGTCGGCTTCGTCGATGGGGGTCACATCCACCATGAACTGGTCCATGCAGATCCGGCCGATCTGGCGGTACATGCGGTTCCCGATGCGGACGCAGCAGCCTTTGTAGGCCCGCTCGAAGCCGTCCGCGTAGCCCGCTCCCACCGTGGCCACGAGCATGGGCCGGGACGCCGTGAATTCCGCTCCGTAGCTGACCCGGTCGCCGGGGTTCATCCGATGCAGATGGACCACGGAGGAATCGAACCGCATGACCGGCGTGAACCGGGGCACGGCAATCCCCCTCCGGTCCTCCAGCCGCCCGTTGGGCATGAGGCCGTAGATGATGATCCCGGCCCGAACCGCGTCGAAATACGCCTCGGGACAGCAGAGCGTCGCGGCGGAGTTGGCGCAGTGGCGGACGCCCACGTCAAGGCCCCGGTCCTCCAGGGTCTTCACCATGGTCCGGTACCGGTCCAGCTGGAGCCGGGTAAAGCCGCCGAAGACCTCGTAGCCCGGCAGGATCCGCCCGTCCATCAGCTCGTCGTCCGCGCAGGAAAAGTGGGTGAAGATGCCGCAGATTCGCAGGTTCGGGTCCTCTGCAACCTCGAGGATCTGACCCACGGACTCCTCCATCCGGTCCTCCGCCGCGGGGAAGCCCACCCGGTTCATGCCGGTGTCCAGCTTGATGTGGATCTTCAAAGCGTCCGTGCGGGTCCTGCTGCCCCGGCGGTTGTGGGCGTCGACGGCGGCGGAGAGCTCACGGGCGTTGTCCAGGGAGACCACGGCGCAGGTGATGTCCCGGGCGATCATCTCCCCCACGTTCTCCGGCATGATGTGGCCGAGGATCAGAATGTCGGGGTTGCGCCCGTTGCGGGTCTCGATCTCCCTCAGCTCCACGGCCTCCTCCTCGGAGGACACGGCGAAAAAGTCGCATCCGGCGTCCCCCAGGGCTCCCGCCACCGTATGGATGCCGTGGCCGTACCCGTCCGCCTTGACCACGCAGACGATTCGGGGTCTCTTCTGTCCGGGCCGGCAGTTCTCCCCAACCAGCCGCTCGATGGAGGCGTAGTTTGAGAGAAGGGCGTCCCGGGAGATATAGGCTGTATTCTTATGCTTCATGACGCTGCTCTTTCATCAAAACAAAGATGATCATCACGGACCGGCAGAGACGTATTCCTCGAGAACCACGGTCCTCTCCCTGCCCGCCATATCCCGGCTGGACACCCGGACCGGCGCGCCGTCCTCTCCGAAGGTCACAGTCCCGAGGGGACGCCGGAACACGGTTTCCTGGCCCCTCCGGCCTGCCGTCGGAAGAAGGAGGGACGCGGCTTCAACGGAGCCCGTCTCCCTTCCTCCGCCGTCCCCGTACAGCAGGACAAAGACGTCCGTCAGAAAACGGGCCGCCCGGGGATCCACGGGAGCGGGCGCGGGAAAATCCGGACCGTCGATTTCGACCCTGTATCCGCCGTCCCCGGTCCGGGTGAGAACGACGCGGACTCCCGCCAGGCGCTCCGGCTCCTCCGCCGTCAGGGTCACCGTGTCCCCGGATCGGATCCCGCCGCACCGCACCGCCTCTCCGCCCTCATACGCGGGAGGAAACACGGCGACGAAGGAAGCATCGGAGGCCGCGCACCGGGAGAGAAGATCGCCCTCCGCACCGCCGGACCCACGGGAACAGGAAACGAGGAAAACCAGCAGGCACAAAAGGGGGACTGCGCCCCGGAAGATGAACCGGATCATGAAACCGCTCCGCACGCTGAAGAATGGATACCACAGCATACGCAGCGGCGGGATGACTTATGCCGGAGGTTTTTCCGCAGGTTCAGCGGCGGACTTCGGTGACCACGGTGCCCTTGGAGTTGTAGAACTTCATGATCTTGAGCATCTTGTTGGTGGTCTCGAAGAGGATGACGGTGGATTTTCCGTCCTTCTCAAGACGCGCGAAATAGGAATCGGGGCTCTTCGTGTCGCCGCGGAAATCCTTGATCTCGTCGGCCTTCGTCCACTGCTCGGCGTACTCGTCGTTGGCCGGAGCAATGAGGGAGTAGGCGGAGATGAGGTCCTCGGAGACGACCTTCGGCTTGGACCCGATGCCCTCGTTCAGCTCGGAGATCACCAGCTTGGCGTTCAGGCACTCGTATTTCCGGTCCTCCTTCACCAGCTTCCAGCTGAAGAAGACGATGATGACGAAGAGCAGGAAAAAGAGGAACCCCAGCATGGCGCCGCCGCCCTGGGTCAGGATGGTGATGAGAACCACCACGGCGATGTAAACAAGGTAGGCGGCGATGAGGAGGATGCGCTTCCGGAGATTGGACCCCTCCGGCTTTTTGGTGACGGTATATTCCGCGTAGTTGACAGAATCTTCCATAACAATGCTCCTTTATCTCTGTTGGAATGGGGCGCGGGATCAGGTCAGGCCGTCGGACGGCTTCTTCACGCCCTCCTCCTCGGCATGGAGACTGCCGGTGAGGAACAGGCGGGCCCTCTCGGGAGCGTCCTTGGCGTTCCCCCAGGGCTCGTTTTCGTAGCGGTAGTCGAACTTCTTGCAGAACCAGCTGACGTCTCCCCGGAGGTCCTCCAGGTACTTCGTCTCGATCTCGTTCATAGCCGCGAAGAACTCCGCGAAGTCCTTCTTGGACAGCCGGTCCTTCGCCACCCGGATGAAGCGGCCGTAATGGGGCACGCAGAAGTAGGGCGCGGCCTTGGCCTTTTCATGGAAGGCGGAGTCGCTCTGCCACAGGATGGCGGCGGTCTCCAGCATGTGGATGAAGTTGTTCTCGATCCGCTGGCAGACGTAGCAGGAGCAGGCCCGCTTCTCCAGCTTCTTCGCCACGGCCTCGCCGGTTTTCTGGATGAACATGCCCATGTTCCCCTCCAGATCCTTCGCCACGCCCTCGTTCAGGAGGCTCTCCATCATGAGGGCCAGGGGAAGGCGCTTGGAGCGCTTGAACATCATGCCGAAATGGGTGTCGCAGAAGCCCAGCTCGTTGGTCTTGATCCGGACGTCTGGCTCCATGGCGGACGCCCCTAGGATCAGGTCCAGCTCCCCGGATTCCAGCCGGTTGTAGAGCAGGCAGAAGGGACACATGTGCTGTTCGTCCCGGACCTTTTCAAAGGCCTCGTTGACGGGTATGGTGTAAATCTGTTCCATGGGATACCCCCGCTTTCAGGTCGTTGTTCCATTATACCATAGTTCGGGGGAAAACAAAAGTCCCCCGGGCAAAAAAAAGAAAAAATCCGGCTCTTCTGTAATAATCCGGATTCTCTCATTCCTCCTCCCTGAGCGCGGCGCGGATCTCGTCGGCGGAAAAACCCTGCCGCATGAGGGCCGCCATGGCTTTCCCGCGCTCCGCCGCCGTCATGGTCTCCGGCGCGGTTTCAAGAGCCGGGCACCTCTTCCGGATCTGCCAGAGGAGCGCGGCGCGGTAGTCCTCCCGGTCCACGGATGCCGCCGCTGCCTCCGCGTCCTGACGGGAAAAGCCCCGGGACTCCAGATAGGCGGCGATCCGGCGGGGTCCCACGCGCTTCGAGCGGACGGCGGCTTCGGCGTACCGGATACAGGTCTCCCCATCGTCAAGAAGTCCCTTTTTTGTCAGAAATTCCGCGGCGTAAAGGGCGTCCTCCCGGCTGTGTCCCCGTCCGATCAGCCTCCGGATCAGCCCGGCCCGGCTCCGGTCGGAGAAGGACAGAAGCTTCCCGGCGTCCCGGACAGCGGAGGTCCTGCCATGCGCGGCCCGGAGGCTGTCGTAGGTCGCCTCATCCACCGGCTGACCGGCAGAAAGGCATGATCCGGCCTCGGGATCGTATCCCAGGGACCGGTTGAGCCGCTTCCATTCGCCCCGGGACAGCACGAACAGCTCCTCTCCCCCGCCCTCGTCCGGCACGACGGCCACAGCCACGGATACGGCGGATTCCAGCACGGAACGGATGATCATGGCGCGTCGCACCTCCTTTGCGGTAATCGGATCATGACGCGCCTCACCGTCCGCTCTCCGTCACCCTGCCGTCCTCCACCCGATGGAACCGGACCCGGGAGGCTCTCGCTCCGGGAATCACGTCGGGCTCGCAGGAGGTGATGATGATCTGCCGGGAGCCGTCCCCGTCCTCGGCCAGGGCATCCAGGATGTAGCGGCGGCGGTTCTCGTCCAGCTCGGAAAACACGTCGTCCAGCAGGACCGCCGGATATTCCCCGCCCACGGTCCGGGCGATCTCGGCCTCTCCCAGCTTCATGGACAGGACAAAGCTCCGCTGCTGTCCCTGTGAGGCATAGGTGCGGGCCTCCCGTCCGTTGAGGGTCAGGAGCACGTCGTCCTTGTGGATCCCCCAGAGGGAGGAACCGGCGGCGATCTCGCGCTCCAGCCCGGCCGTCATCCGCCCGTACAGGGGACCGGGATCGGGCCTTTTCCCGCCTCCCGGCTCGGACAGGGGCTTCACGGAGTCCGCTTCCTCTCCGCCGGGCAGAGCGTGGGAGCGGTAGTCCAGGGCGGGTGTCTCCGCGCCTCCGGTCATGCCGGCGAAATACCGCTCCACGGCCCGGGACAGAAGGAACACGTAGTCCTGCCGGTAAGCCGCGATCCACGCGCCGCACTCCGCAAGGCCCTCCGCATAGACCTCCCATTCGGCGGACGTCACGCGCTCCCCGTCCCCGGCCTGCCGGATCAGGGCGTTCCGCTCGGCCAGAAGCTTCGTGTACCGGCGCAGCCAGGAGAGATAGTCGGCGGAGATCTGGGACAGGGCGATGTCCAGAAAGGTGCGCCGCTCCGCCGGTCCTCCGGTCACCGCGGAGAGATTGGCGGGCGTGAAGAGAACGGCCCGAAAGCTGCCCAGCATCTCGGCGGAGGAGGACAGCGGCGCGCCGTTGCGGGAGAGCTTTTTCTTCCCCGCCGCGGGCAGGACGGCTTCGAGAACGGTGTCGCTCCCGTAGCCCTCCCGCCGGAAGGAAAGGGACGCCCGGGCAAACGCCTCGCCGAAGCGCACCAGCTCCTTTTCCCGCGCTCCGCGGAAGGAACGGCCCCGGGCGAAGAAATAGATCCCCTCGAGGATATTGGATTTGCCCTGGGCGTTCATGCCCCACAGCACGTTGATGCCGGGGGAGAACTCCACGCGGGCGGCGGCGATATTCCGCCAGTTTTCATATTGAATGGAGGTGACGGTCATGGAGGAATGTCATTCCTCGTCGTCGCCGAGATCGAGGACACGGATGTCGAGGGCTTCGTCGTCGTCCAGAGGAAGCTGGCCGTCCTCGTCCTCATCCTCCAGATTGTCGGCGCGCTCCATATCGGGGGCGGTGGCCTTCGCCTTGATCCTGGACTCCAGCTCCGCCGCCAGGGCGGGATCGTTCTCCACGGCGATGCGGGCGTTGTCGCGTCCCTGGGCCAGCCGTTCCCCGTCGTAGTAGAACCACGCGCCGGACTTCTCGATGATGCCCAGCTCCACGCCCATCTCCACGATCTCGGAGGCCTTGGAGATGCCGGTGCCGTAGAGGATGTCGAACTCGGCCACCTTGAAGGGAGGCGCCACCTTGTTCTTCACCACCTTGCACTTGGCCCGGTTGCCGTAGACCTCGCTGCCGTTCTTCAGAGCCTCGGACTTGCGGATCTCGATGCGGACGGAGGCGTAGAACTTCAGGGCCCGGCCGCCGGTGGTGGTCTCCGGGTTGCCGTACATGACACCCACCTTCTCGCGAAGCTGGTTGATGAAGATCACGATGCAGTTGGTCTTGGAGATGGTGCCGGACAGCTTGCGGAGCGCCTGGGACATGAGCCGCGCCTGCAGGCCCACGTGGGACGCGCCCATGTCGCCGTCGATCTCCTGCTGGGGCACCAGGGCCGCCACGGAGTCGATGACCACGATGTCCACGGCTCCGGAGCGCACCAGGGCGTCGCAGATCTCCAGAGCCTGCTCGCCGGAGTCAGGCTGGGACACCAGAAGCTCGTCGATGTTCACGCCGAGGTTCTTGGCGTAGACGGGATCCAGGGCGTGCTCGGCGTCGATGAAGGCGGCCGTTCCGCCGATCTTCTGGACCTCGGCGATGGCATGGAGGGTGAGGGTGGTCTTACCGGAGGATTCGGGGCCGTAGACCTCCACGATGCGCCCGCGGGGCAGTCCGCCGATGCCCAGGGCGATGTCCAGGGAGATGGAGCCCGTGGATACGGCGGAGACGTTCATTTTCGGGTTCTCGCCCATCTTGATGACGGTGCCCTTGCCGAAGCTCTTTTCCAGCTGGCTGATGGCGGTGTCCAGGGCCTTCTTCTTTTCCTCGGGGGTTCTGTCGGTGAAATCGGAAGCGGTTTTCTTTGAGGTCGTCTTCGGTGCCATACTATAAAAATTCCTTTCGTTCATCCTGATAGAACATATTTTCGACACTCCCATTATAATACAAACCGGAGCAAAGCGCAAGAGGAAAACAAAAAATTCACAAAGTGTTCTGCATCCTCCTCTTCCCTCCCGCCGTCCGGGTTCCGCCGGGAAAATCCGCACAAATCCGCGCGCGGGAAAGGCGTCCTTTGTGGGCATAACGGAAAATTTTCGTTTCTTTCGGAACAAAGGTAGTATTTTCCGGCGAATCATGCTATAATAGTGAAGCGCGCGCGGAACGCCTTTTTTCTGCGTCCTCCCGCCGGGATTCTTCCGCGGGACGCGCGTCCCGATTCGTTGGCAAAACCATTTATATATTTTTAGCGGAGGTACTTTCCACCAATGTCCAAGAAGTATGTTTACCTCTTCTCCGAGGGCGACGCCACCATGCGCGAGCTCCTCGGCGGCAAAGGCGCGAACCTGGCCGAGATGACCAAGATCGGTTTGCCGGTTCCCCAGGGCTTCACCATCTCCACCGAGGCCTGCACCCAGTACTACGAAGACGGCAGAAAGATCAACGACGAGATCATGGCTGAGGTCATGGAATACGTCGCCAAGATGGAAGAGATCAACGGCAAGAAGTTCGGCGACAAGAAGAATCCCCTTCTCGTTTCCGTCCGTTCCGGCGCCAGAGCCTCCATGCCCGGCATGATGGACACCATCCTGAACCTCGGTCTGAACGACGACGTGGTTGCCACCATGATCGCCGGCAACCCGGACCCGAAGTTCGAACGGTTCGTCTATGACTCCTACAGACGCTTCATCCAGATGTTCTCCGACGTCGTTATGGAAGTCGGCAAGAAGTATTTCGAAGAGCTCATCGACAAGATGATGGCCGAAAAGGGCGTGAAGTTCGACGTCGAGCTGGACGCCGCCGACCTGAAGAAGCTGGCCGGTCAGTTCAAGGCAGAATACAAGGAAAAGCTCGGCACGGACTTCCCCTCCGATCCCGTTGAGCAGCTGAAGCTGGCCATCGAGGCCGTGTTCCGCTCCTGGGACAACCCGAGAGCCAACGTGTACCGCCGCGACAACGACATTCCCTACTCCTGGGGCACCGCCGTCAACGTCATGCCCATGGTGTTCGGCAACCTGAACGAGAACTCCGGCACCGGCGTGGCCTTCACCCGCGATCCCGCCACCGGCGAGAAGAAGCTGATGGGCGAGTTCCTCACCAACGCCCAGGGCGAGGACGTGGTGGCCGGCGTCCGTACTCCCATGCCGATCACCCAGATGGAAG
>CACYWX010000089.1 GCA_902778205.1 uncultured Ruminococcus sp.
ACGTAGGACTTGTCCTCGTACCGCCATTCCCCGTTCACCTCACCGCTGGCGTATTCGCTGCAGTTGGAGATCACCACCGCGGTGTCGCCCAGGATGAACATCTCCGCGGGGTTCTTCCAGCTGCTGTAGTCGGACTTATCCGTGTCGGCCCAGTCCCAGGCGCTCTTGTAATAGAGGGTATCTGCTCCGTTCCCGGCGGTGGTGCGGGAGATCAGGGCGGTATCGGCTCCGGCGGCGGTGTAGATGCGGAGCTCGTTCTCGAAGAGGGCGTAGATATACGCGCCGTCGGTCTTGACGATGTCCGCCTCGTCGACCCCCTGAACCTGGGTGTTGGTCTCGGAGTAGTCTCCGGACGCGGATGCAGGCTCGGCGGCCATGGCCTTTTCCTCCACCGCCGCGAAGCCGTTGTCCGCAGCCATGGGAGCGGGAGCCTCCACCGCCTCCTCCGCCACAGCATCCTCCACCATCATGCCGTCCGCGTAATACCGTCCCAAGCCGCGATTGCTGTTGTAGGCGGTCAGCTTTTTATACACCTCGGCATAGGAGGCAGGAGTGACGATGGAGACGGCCTTCGACACGGCGGACAGATCCGGCGCGCCGGAATCCGCGGGTTCGGTCTCGGCGGGCTCCGTTTCGGCCGGATCGGTCTCGGCGGGCTGAGTGACAGGTGCCTCGGCGGTTTCGTCCGGATCCTCCGATCCGCCGGGGACGGTTCCATTGCAGGCGGACAGCAGGAGCGCGGTCAGGAGAAGGGCGGTCATGCGCTTCATGGTTTTCATCGTTCTCATTCTTTTCAAATCCTCCGTTTTCGTCTTTCTGAGCATTAGACGGCGGAGCATGAAAAAAGTTCCCGGGGTGAACGAAAAAAGGGAAAGAGCGTTCGGAACTCTTTCCCTTTGGGAGTAGCTATGCATAATCGAAACGCATTAGAAGCTCAAACAAGGATGGCAGAAAGCGGATCATTATGTCATCTCCATGGAAATAAACTACCCCTCCAAGCACTAATTACTGCCTGCCTGTAATGCGCGTTTTGATCGCTGTTTTCGAGGCTCCCGAGAAAACCGTGAAACTGCGTCCCTGACGGAGTTTCACGCATGTTTTAACTGACGCAACGTGGTCCGCGCGAGGATTGGGATAAGCAGTCAGGCATGAATAATGAGATGAGAGGACAAGTTATGCTCTCCGGCCAAGGAAACCCCCGCACGGGGGAAAACCTTCGGCCTGAGATGGTGTCCCCCCGTGCCTCTCGCCCTGAGCAGGGCATTTATTCCGGAAACGCGAAGCGTTTCCTTCCTTTAAAACTGAATGCTTTAGATAAAGCATCAGGTCTCAAACCCGGCGAACTGGTTCTGATACAGGTTGTAGTAGACTCCCTGCTTCTCCAGAAGCTCGTCGTGATTGCCGGACTCCATGACGCGGCCGTCCTGCATGACGATGATGATGTCGGCGTCGCGGATGGTGGAGAGCCGGTGGGCGATGATGAGGCTGGTGCGGTTCTTCATGAGCGCCACCATGGCCTGCTGGATGTGCATCTCGGTCCGGGTATCCACGGAGGAGGTGGCCTCGTCCAGGATCAGGATCTTCGGGTCCGCCAGCACCGCCCGGGCGATGGACAGAAGCTGCCGCTGGCCTTGGGACAGGTTCGATCCGCCCTCGGCCAGAACGGTGTCGTACCGGTCCGGCAGACGGTCGATGAACTCGTCGGACTCGGACATATCCGCCGCCCGCACCAGCTCCTCGTCCGTTGCGTCCAGACGGCCGTAGCGGATGTTGTTCCCGATGGTATCCCGGAAGAGGACCGTATCCTGGAGCACGATGGCGATGGCGCGGCGGAGGGTCTGTTTCGGGATGTCGTTGATGTTGACCCCGTCGATGGTGATCTCGCCGGAATCCACGTCGTAGAAGCGGGTCAACAGGTTGACCACGGTGGTCTTGCCGGAGCCCGTCGCTCCCACCAGGGCGATCTTCTGGCCGGGCTTCACCGTCAGGCTGAAGTCGTGGAGCACCTGCTTGCCGGGGACGTAGGAGAAGTTGATGTTCTTGAACTCGATCTCCCCGCGGATGCCGTCCACGGTCATGGGATCGCGTCCCTCGTTGATCTCGTCGGGAGTCTCCAGAATGGCGAACACCCGCTCGGCGCCTGCCACGGCCGTCAGAAGGGTGGCGTACTGGTTGGCGATCTGGTTGATGGGGAAGGTCAGCTGGCGGGAATACTGGAGCACGGCCTGAATATCGCCGGGCAGGATGACGCCCTTCATGGACAGGAACGCGCCGTAAGCCGCCACCAGCAGATAGTTGACGTTGTTGATGATGTTGTTGACCGGGCCCATGACGCCGCCCCAGAGGTTGGCCTTGATGGAGCACTTGCGGAACTCCTCGCTGATCTCGGCGAATTCCCGGCAGGCGTCCTCTTCCTTGCCGTAGGCCATGACGGTCTTGTAGCCGGTGACCATTTCCTCCACCTGGGCGTTCAGCTTGCCCAGAAGGACCTGCCGCTTCACGAAGTACTTCCGCATAAAGGAGGAGAGCTTCATGGAAAGAAAGACGGTCAGGGGAATGGTGATGAGGGTCACCAGAACCACGGACCAGTGATAGCTGAGGAGCATGACCAGGGACAGGACCAGGGTCATCACCGCGGAAATCAGGGAGGTCAGGGAGCCGGAGATGGCGTTGGACACATTGTCCACGTCGTTGGTCATGCGGGACATGATGTCGCCGGAGGGATGGGTGTCCGTATAGGAGATGGGCAGGTAGGAGATCTTCCGGAACAGGTCCTGACGGAGGGTATAGACCGTGGTCTGGGAGATCTTCGCGCCGGCAAAGCCCTGGAACAGCTGCATGAGGGCGGAGGCCAGGTACACGATGCCCATGAGCACCAGGGTTTTCACCAGGGCGTCGAAGTCCACGTCCACGCGGCCTTCGGACAGGGTCATGGCGTTCATGGCGTTGCCCTGGAGCCTCGGACCCAGGGAATTCAGGACGGAGGTGAGAACGGTGGTGAGCATGATGAGGAACACCAGCCACTTGCTCCGCCCGATGTACTTGAGCAGCTTGCCCACGGTCTGCCGCAGGTTCTTGGGCTTCTCCCGGATCATGCGTCCGGCACCGGGACCCCGCGCCTCAGAGTTGTTCTTCTTCATCATCTGACGAAGCTCGTCGGCGGTGGGCTCCTCCTCTTCCTTTTCCTTTTTCCCGGCTTTTCCGGGGAGCTTATCGGAAATGGGCGCGTTTTCCGCCCGGATGTCCTTTTTCTTGTTCTGATCCGCCATCAGTCCGCGCCTCCTTCGTTGTTTTTCATCTGAGAGCTGTAGATGTCTCGGTACGCCGCGCTGGTCTTCATCAGGGCGTCGTGGCTGTCAAAGGCTGTGATCCGCCCGTTCTCGATGACGGCGATGCGGTCGGCGTGCATGACGGAGGCGATGCGCTGGGCGATCATAATGACGGTGGTGTCCGCAAACTCCCGGTTCAGCGCCTGGCGCAGCTTCGCCTCGGTGCTGAGGTCCAGCGCGGAGGTGGAGTCGTCAAAGATGATGATTTCGGGATGACGCAGGACGGCGCGGGTGATGGCGACGCGCTGCTTCTGACCGCCGGACAGGGACGCGCCCCGCTCGGCCACGTAGGAGGTATAGCCCTCGTCCATTTTGGAGATGAACTCGTCGGCCTGGGCGATTTTCGCCGCGGAGACGATCTCGTCCATGTCGGCGTCGGGCTTGCCCCACCGGATGTTCTCGTCCACGGTGCCGGAGAACAGCTCGCTCTTCTGGAGCACGAAGCCGATGCGGCTCCTCAGGGCGTGAAGATCCCAGTCCCGGACGTTGACGCCGTCCACAAACACGTTTCCGGAGTCGGCGTCGTAGAAGCGCGGGATCAGGTTCACCAGGGAGGATTTCCCCGATCCGGTGGCGCCGATGACGGCCACGGTCTCGCCGCGCTTCACCTCGAAGGAGATGTGGTCCAGCACGTTGTCGCCCTGGGCGCCGGGATAGCGGAAGGACACGTCCTCGAACCGGACGGTACCGGTTTCGGAGGCCTCCTTCGCCGCGCCGGAGACGATGATGGGATCGGCCTCCAGCACCTCGCGGACACGGTTGGCGCAGGCCTTGGAGCGGGCGATCTGCTGGAACATGAAGGACATCATCATGACGGAGGACAGCACCTGGGTGATGTACTGGGCCGCGGCCATGACGTCGCCCACGTTGATGGCTCTGGCCTGGACCTGGAGGCCGCCTATGTAGATGATGGCGATGACGGCTCCGTTCATGACCAGGGACATGGCCGGGAAAATGGCGGACATGATATAGCTGACCCGGAGGTTGGTGTTCCGGAAGTCGGCGTTGGCGGCCTCGAACCGGGCGATCTCGTGCTCCTCGCGGGTATACGCCTTCACCACGCGGGCTCCGGTGACGCTCTCCTGCACCACGGAGTTCACGCGGTCCAGCTTTTCCTGCACCACGGTGAAAATCGGCACGGCCTTGATCACCATAATCAGCACGATCAAGAGGACCAGGGGCAGGGCCACCGCCGCCACCAGCGCGAAATTCACGTTGAGGCTGAGGCACATGACGATGCCCATGATAAAGAAGATGGGCGCGCGGACGAACATGCGCAGGATCATCATGACGAAGTCCTGCAGGGTGGTGATGTCGTTGGTGAGCCGGGTCACAAGGGATCCGGTGGTGAAGCGGTCCGTCTGCTCCAGGGACAGGGACATGACCTTGTTGAAGGCGTCCACGCGGATGTCGCTCCCGAAGCCCTGGGAGGCCACGGAGGCGGTGTAGCAGCACATGACGCCGCAGAAGCCGCCGAAGGCCACCAGCAGGATCATCTTCAAGGCGGTGATGAGGATGAAGGTCATGACCTCCGGATCCACGGAACCCGTGATGCCGGTCTCCACCACCTTATTGACGATGTCCGCCATCAGACGGGGCTGGAGCAGGTCCACGATCACCTCGCCCGCCATCATGAGAGGGGACACCACGGCAAAGAACCAGTATTTTTTCAGGTACGAAACAAGGCTGACTTTCTTCAAAACGGTTCTTCCTCCTTATATTTCTTCGGAGAGATTGCTCTTGATCCTGAGCAGCAGGCGGATCAGCGTCTCCCGCTCCTCCTCGGTCATGCCGCTTCCGGCGCGCTCCTCTTCCTCCCCGATGGCCCGGCGGATCCGCTCGTCGATCTCCCGGCCCTTCTCCGTGAGATAGACCCGGGTAGCGCGCAGATCGTACTCGTCCGGCTTCCGGGTGACATAACCCTCCCGCTCCAGCTTCTGCAGGGAGACGCTGGTGGTGGGAGCCTTCAGGCCGGTGGCGTTGGCCAGATCCAGCTGGGTCACCCCGTCGCGCTTGGCCAACTCCATCAGGATCAGCTGTCCGGAGCGCTGGGAAACGGGATGCTCCACACCGCGCTTGGTCTTGATGTTGTCCCACATGAGGTGGGATACCTCGTTCACCAGCATCATGGGCGCGTTCCGGTAGTCCTTCTCGTCGTGCTCCTCCCGGGGGCCCTTTCCGTTGAGCTTTAGATTCATACAGCCTTGCTCCTCCATGATTCAACCGTAAACTATTTACTCTTGAATTATAGCACTGCAAAGCCCGTGAGTCAAGCATGGTTTGATAATCATAATGATTTTGTGGAGGATCAACAAAGAAGCGCGAATGATTTTTTATGCTGTCTGTATAATTATTTAATTCCTTTCATAATTCAAATAACCGCTCGTCCGGGCGGGGCGGATCGGGTTCAGTCCCGCTTTTTCAGTCTCAGGACCAGCCTCGATACGGCGTCCCCGTCCCAGGGGAAGAGGGGCCACAGATACCGCCGCCGTCCGTCCACGGTCCGGTTGAAGGCCGCCAGCAGGAAGCCCGCCGCGATGCCCGCGAGGAATCCGATCCAGTCAAAGGCGGCGGTCAGGAGCAGGGTCAGGACCCGCAGGTACTTGAAGGCATACCCCAGCTCGTAGCTGGACTGGGTGAAATTGGCGATGGCGACGAAGGCCATATAGAGGATCACGTCCGGGGACAGCCAGCCCACGGTGACGGCGAAATCCCCCAGCAGAAGCCCTCCCACCACCGACAGGGAGGATGCCAGCACGTCCGGCGTGTTCAAAGAGGCCAGCTTCAGCCCGTCCAGGGCGAACTCCGTCACGATGAGCTGGACCGGGATGGGCAGGTCCCCCGGATCGTGAGGGATGAGAAAATGCAGGGAGGGCGGCAGAAGCTCGGCGTGGTTCAGGCAGAGGAGCCACAGAGGGGTGACGATCATGGTGAGCCAGAAGATCGCGTGGCGGAGCAGACGGAGATAGGTGCCGGTCAGAGGCGAGAAGCAGAAGTCGTCGGTCTCCTGCAGGAAGTGGAACAGGGTCACGGGAAACAGCATGGCCTCGGGCGTATTGTCGCAGAGGACCACCACGCCTCCCTCAAGCAGGGCCGCCGCGGCTGTGTCTGGACGCTCGGGGGTCCGCAGCTTCGGAAAGGGATTGAGCCAGCCCCGGGGAGACAGCGCCTCCGCCAGGGACTGATGGCCCAGGACCAGGGAATCCGTCTTCAGCTCCGCGATGCGCCCGGCGAGATCCCGCACATAGGCTTCGTCCGCCCGGCCCTCCATCCAGAGCACGGCCACGTCGGTCCGGGTCCCGCTCCCCACCCGGATGCGCCGGACGCTGAGGGAGGGCGTGCGGATCCGGCGGCGGATCAGGGAGACGTTGGTGAGGATGTTCTCCACGAAGCCGTCCCTGCTGCCCCGCATGACCTTGTCGTTCTCCGGTTCCTCGGAATCCCGGACGGGATAGGTCCGCAGATCCGCGTACAGGGCGTCGGGACCGAAGGCGTCGGACAGCACCACGGTGCATCCGCTGAGAACCGCCTCCGCCAGCTCGCCGAGGGACCGCTCCACCTTCACCTGTCCGGACGGGAGACAGACCTCGGCAAACCGGGCCGCTCCCCCTTCCCCGCCCTCCCGGAGTTCCGCGGTGGTCAGGGAGGACAGCAGCTTTTCAAGGGACTCCGGCCGCGTCAGACCGTCCAGGGTCCAGACCCGGAACCGCCAGCGGGGACCCTTGACGCGCCGGTCGTTGAGGTCGAAGCTCTCCCCCGTCCGGAGCAGAGACGCAAACCGCGCGGCGTCCTCGTCGAAGCGTCCCGTCAGGGTCCCGTTCCAATCCGAATTCATAAAAACATCCTCCGGAGAGAAAATCACAGTTCTCATCCGAAACAGCAAACTGTATGGGGTTCGAGCGCAGGATGCAGAAGGCGAATGGCCTTGCCATGAGCTCGCGTACAATAACTCTGATAAGGTTGGATGACTGAATTGGTATGCCAGAGCATCAGCTGTACATTATTTGTACCGCCTGTCCTCATTCCTTTTCAGAAGTTCTTTGCCAGGCATATATGCCTGGGGCTTTACTGCGAAAGAAAGCCGCGTTCCCCTTTTCGGTTGAGATTCGTCTCGCTTTCTCCTCGGAGTATGGACGGGTCCCGGTGCGGCTATTCACCGGCGGGGCGGATTCTTGAAAAACTGGTAGTAATAGCAGGGGATCATGCCGTTGTAGAGCTTGCGGATCTTGTCGGCCCGGCGTCCGTAGAGCTTCTGGAAGCTCTCGCTCTGAGTGATGACGTAGATCTGCCAGCGGTCCAGACGGGAGAATGCCTGTCCCATGGCCCGGTAGAGGTCGTCGGCCTCCTCCCGGGTCAGGAGCCGGTCGCCGTAGGGAGGATTGGTGACCACGGTGCCCCGGCGTCCCAGGGTGTCGATGTCCAGGGCGTCCATGACGAAGGTGTTGACGGAGGACTTCACCCCAGCCCGTTCCGCGGCGGCGGAGGCGATCTCCACGCACCGGGGATCGATGTCGGTGGCGTAGGCTTCAAATCCGCTGTCGGTCACGATCTCCGCCTCGGCCTCCTCCCGCGCTTCCTTCCACAGGGAGGCCGGAAAGACGGGGAGAACTTCTGCGGCAAAGGAGCGCTTCAGGCCCGGGGCGATCCGGCGCATCTGCATGGCGGCCTCGATGGCGATGGTACCGGAGCCGCAGAAGGGATCCCACAGGAGCACGTCCTCCCGGGGTCTGGCCAGCTTCACCATAGCCGCGGCGAGGGTTTCCCGGATGGGCGCGTCCACGGTTTCCGGCCGGTAGCCCCGCTTGTGGAGGGGGGTGCCGGACAGATCGATCATGAGATTGGCCCGGTCCTTGAAGAGGAAGAACTCGATCCGGACGCGGCGTCCCGTCTCCGGCAGGCGGGTCAGGCCGTAATGCTCTCCCAGACGGGTTGACACGGCCTTCTTGATGATCCTCTGGCAGTCGGGGACGGAGAACAGCCCGCTCTTCACGCTGTGGCCCGTCACGGGGAACTCGTCGTCCCGGCCGATGAACTCCTCCCATGGCAGGGCCTTCGTGCCGTCGAACAGCTCCGTGAAGGTTTTGGCCTCAAAGGTCCCGAGGTTCAGGTACAGGCGCTCGGCGAACCGGAACCGGATGCTGGCCTTCGCGCACACGGAGAGGTCCCCCTCGAAGGTGATGCGGCCGTCCAGATTCTCGGTGCGCCGGCATCCCAGGGCTTCGATCTCCTCCCCGAGGAAGCCCTCCAGTCCGAAGAGGCAGGCGGCGGTGTAGCGGTAGGTGGTTCCCGGCATATCAGGCTTCTCCTTCTCCGCCCTTCTGTCTGGGGGCGGGCGCTTTCGGCAGGGAGAAGGTGAAGCGGCACCACTTGCCGTATTCGCTTTCCACCCTGATCTGTTCGTCGTGGGCTTCGATGATGGTGCGGGAGATATAGAGTCCCAGGCCGGTGCCGGTCTTGTCCAGTCCGCGGCTCTTGTCGCTCTTGTCGAACCGGTCGAAGACGTAGGGCAGATCCTCCGGGGCGATGCCGTCTCCCTCGTTGTAGACGCTGACGGTGACCTTGCTGCCGTTCTCGTGGACGGAGAGCACGTACTTTCCTCCCGGTTTCGAGAACTTGATCGCGTTGTCGCAGAGGTTGTAGAGGACCTGATGGATGGCGTCCACGTCGGCGTTCACGTACATATTGTCCCGGTCGGCGTCGAACTGCACGTCCAGCTGCTTCTCCTCCAGCCGCTGCTCGGAGGCGATGATGATCTGCCGGCCCATTTCGCAGATGTCCATGGGCACCTTGTTGAACTTCCGCTCCCCGGCCTCGATCTTGGTGAGATCCAGAAGGCTGGACACCAGGCGGGAGAGGCGCAGGATCTCCGAGCGGATGACCTCCAGATAATGAGGCACCATTTCCTTGGGGATGGTGCCCTGCAGGATCATGTCGATGAAGCCGGAAATGGTGGTCATGGGCGTGCGCAGGTCGTGGGAGACGTTGGCCAGAAACAGGCGGCGGGTCTCCTCGCTGTGCTGGAGGGTGGAGGCCATGTTGTTGAAGGCCACCGCCAGCTCCGCCACCTCGTCGTTGCCGTTTTCCGGGACGCGCACGTCGAAATGGCCTCCGGCGAACTCCTTCACGGCCCGGCTCATGGACCGGAGGGGAGACACCAGACGCTCGGTGATGAAATAAACGGCAATGAGGGCGGCCAGCATGAGCCACAGGGAGGACATGACCATGGTGCGGATCATGGCCTCCAGCAGCTCGTCCATATCGGAGTTGGTGGTGGTGGCCATGACGGTGCCCACCAGATGGCCGTCGCGGGCGGTGATGGGCTGGATGCAGACCCGGTGCTTTTCCTCGAAGAAGCCGTCCAGGGTGCCGTTCAGGGAGATCTTCCCGGAGGCGGACAGTCGGTCCACGATGCCGTCCGGGTAGCGGAAGCTCTCGTCGTCGTCGATGATTCCGTCCTCGCCGGTGTAGTCCCGGGATTTCTCGGAGCCTCCCACCAGCTTGACAACGCCGTCCCCGTCGGAGATGAAGAGGACCACGTCGTCCACGGAAGCCACCATGGCATCCAGCACGGGCTTCAGCAGGACCACCGAATGGTTCAGGTAGTCGCTGAAGCTGGTATCGCCGCTGGAGTGGTAATCCTTGACGATATAATCGGACACGGTATAGGCGATGTTGCCCAGGGTCCGGGTCTT
>CACYWX010000090.1 GCA_902778205.1 uncultured Ruminococcus sp.
GCATCCGGAGCTTGTCGCGGAGCTGGCCCGGGAATACGTCGAGGCCGGAGCGGAGATCGTGCTGGCCAACACCTTCGGCGCCAACGGCCCCGCCGTCAAGCGCTCCTCGCCCTATACCGCCCCGGAGGTGGTATCCGCCGGCGTCCGCACCGCCAGGGAAGCGCTCCGCGGAACCGGTGCGAAGGTCGCTCTGTCCGCCGGACCTCTGACCGCTCTCATGGAACCCTACGGAGATATGACCGAGGAGGAGGCCGGGGAGATCTATTACGAGATGCTCTCCGCCGGAGCCAAGGAAGGGCCGGACATCATCCTTCTGCAGACCTTCATGGATCTTGCCATGCTGCGGGTGGCGGCGGTGGAGGCGAAGAAATTCGGCATTCCGGTATTCTGCTGCCTGACCTTCGAGCGGCGCGGCAAGACCATGATGGGCAACTCGGTGGAGGACATGATCGAGGAGCTGGAGCCGGTGGGGGTGGACGCCCTGGGCATGAACTGCTCCCTGGGTCCGGATCTGGCGGTGCCGGTGATCAGGGAGTTCGTCGGCAAGACGAGCCTGCCCCTGATCTTCAAGCCCAACGCCGGCAAGCCCATTCTGGCGGCGGACGGCACCACGGCCACGGCCTACAGCGCCAAGGTCTTCGCCGACGACGTCATGCCCGCCCTGGATTTCGTGGACTACGTGGGCGGCTGCTGCGGTAGCGACCCGTCCTACATCCGCGAGCTGGCGTCCCGGATGGGAAAGTAACCGCATCGTGTTCTCTCTCTAAGGAAAGCTCTGTTGTGGCTGTGTGAACACACCCCATCTCAAGCGAAAAGGGAAACGCGGCTTCTTGACAAGGAAGCCTGAGGGCTGTATGCCCTGCAAGAGCTTCTGAAACGGAAAGGACTGCGCGTTTTCCGTGACGTGAAGTCATCCCTGGCCCACCAATACAGTCTCCGACCTTCTTCAGGGAGCCTGTACGCGGGCTGAATCGGATGCTGCGTAATCCCTTCCGGGGAATCCTCGGGGGTGAGGCGGTTCTCGTCAACTGAGGACGGATCGGGTCCCCCCGTCGCCCTCTGCATTTCATGCTCAAAACCCACGTCCTCAGCTTTTCAAGCTGAGAATAGCATAAAACAAAAGCCCTTCCCGGGATCCGGCCGCGGAGCCGATGTCCCGAAGAAGAGCTTTTTGTATGTGACTCCGCCGTCGTCCCGATCCGTCGGATCAGAGAAAAACGGATCTCCCGATTCGGCGGTCAGGCGGTCTTTTCCAGCACCGTCGCACCCAGATCCGGATCCGCCTCGGAGTCGATCCACGTCAGCATCCCGTCCTCCCCGATGGTCAGGGAGGCCGCGCCGTTTTCAAAAACGGTTTCGGATTCCGCGATCTCGCCGTCTTCCCCGAAGGTGACGTTCCTTCTGACGCCCTGATCGGAGCAGGTGAGGGACTCACCGTCAAACACACAGGCATATTCCCATTCGGAGACCTCTGCCGCAGTGTTCCCCCAGATCACACGGACGAGATACGCATTCTCCTCCGCGCCCTTCTCCACGGTCAGCGCGCACCTTCCGACGACCCACGTGCCGAGGTAGTCGTCCCCCTTCACGCCGTCGTCCGGTCCGGAGACGGTCACACGGGCCGCCACGGCTTCGGCGTCCGTGACGTTGTCGATGACGAGCATGTAGTACACGTCCCTCGCCGCGGGGAACAGGTACGTATAGTTGCCGTACCCGCCGTCCATGAACGCGGCGATCCTGCCGTCCCGCTCCTCGAAGGCGTCGTACCCCCTGCATTCCTCGACCCGCGTCTCGTACTCCTCCCGGTCCATGACATATCCGTTGCAGACCTGCGTCTCCGCGCCGGTATCCTCGTACAGATAAAGCGTCCCGTAATCGTTGATCTCGCCGAGGTATCCGCCGGACAGATCCGCCGTGATCGTGATGTCAGCCCCGTCCACCGTGATCGTTCTCGAGACAGACGCGGGGAGATCGATTGCCGTACGGACAAATCCGGCTCCGGTCACGCGGAACTCCTCCCGGACCACCCGGGACGAATCCTGCCAGCAGTACTCGCCGGTCGTGAGATGTCCCGCCGTAATGCGCCCGTTCGCGTCGGCGGCGAATTTGCCGAGGAACGTATCCTCCTGCCCGTACCGGCCGACGCGGTACAGCTCAAGCTCCGCACCGGCGAGTGGCTCCCCGTCCTGGGTGACGCTCAGGATGACGGTTCCCGGAAAGGGGATGATGGCGCCCGCCGACAAAGCGAAAACCGCGGCGAGGGTGACGGCGAGAATAACGAACAATTCTCTTTTCATGATTCTTCCTTTCTTATGCGGGACAGTCCAGGAACCGTGCGGCCGCCGTCCGGATGAACGGAGCCGCCTCAGTCCGATTCCGGCACCTCCCGCCGAATTAAGCAATACCTGCGCGCCGGCGATTCCGACGCTCTCACAGCCAGGACACCGCGCCGCTGCGGATGTCGTATACCGCCCCTTCCACGACGGTTTTCTCCGTTCCCGGCCGGGAGGAGAATTCCCGCTTCAGACGGTTCACCGCGTACTCCGCGTTCAGACGGCAGGCCCTGTCCGGATCCCGTTCGGAGCCCGCGGCCGCCCGGATGACGTCGGTGATGGACCGGATATAGCCGTCTCCTCCGCCCTCCAGCGCCGCCGCCACCGCTCCGCAGCCCGTGTGGCCCAGAACGACGACGTGCCCGCAGTGAAGATGCTCCGCCGCGTATTCGACGCTCCCCAGCTGATGGCTGTCCAGCACGTTCCCCGCCACCCGGATCACGAACAGGTCCCCGATGCCGGCGTCGAAGATCCGCTCCGGGATCACGCGGGAGTCCGAACAGCAGATCACGATAGCATAGGGATGCTGTCCGTTCTCCGCCGTGTCCAGCCTCCGCTCCCGGTCCGACGAATCCATGTACCGCCGGTTGCCCTCAGCCAGCCTTTCTCTCACGTTCCTATCCATGGGTCAGTCCTCCTCTCCGGAGGGCGGATCCAACTCGGCTTCATATCCCGCGGGCTCTCCCATGACCGGATAACCGGTTTCGTCAAAGTCCACCCGCTGGATGTTGAAATACCGGGGAGCGTAGGTCACGGTTTCGTTGTGCTCCTTCATGCCGTGGTAGGCGCACCAGAGCTCCCTCCCGTCCGGCGAGCGGAAGAAGGAGGCGTGACCGGGACCGTATACGCCGTTCGCCATGGTGAAGAGGGGATCCTCGTGCTTGATCCAGTTCCCGGGATCGCACATTTTCTCCGGATCCCCCCGGTCGTCCCCTGTGTACTCCAGCACTCCGAAGCAGTAGTGGTCCGACCAGCAGCCGTTGCCGGAATAGACGATGAAGAGCCGGTCCCCGTTTTCCACGAAGAACGCACCTTCGTTGATGGTGCTTCTCCCGTCGTAGGGAGGGACCGTCTCCCAGGGGTACTCCGCCCGGGCGATCATGGCGCGCTTTTCCCCGAGGGTCCACGGATTGCGCAGGGCGATAATGTCCAGCACCTGCCCGATCCCCGGAGCCACCCGGGAGCAGCAGAGGAACTGCCGCCCGTTCCCCGCCGTGTAGATCGTCGGATCGATGGAGAACACCTCCGGGTCCGGCTTGCATTTGAACCGCCAGTCCCCGAAGGGATCGTCCGAGAGGGCCTCCATGATGAAGAGCCGCTTTTCCCCGGGCTTCTCCGTGATGCGGCCGGAGGTGTAGATATACCACTTCCCGTCGGAGCCCCGGTGCATCTCCGGAGCCCAGATGTCGCCCCAGATTCCGTCCCGGGGTCCGTCCGCCCGGTAGATGACCTTGGAGTCCCCGGCAGTGCAGATTTCCGCGGCGCGGCGGCTCCGGAACAGCTCCAGCACCCGGCCCCGCGTGAAGAGGGCGTAGTAGTATCCGGTCTCCGGGACGTACGTCATGAACGGATCCGGCGCGTCAAAGGGCGATACGGGATTACGGAATGTTTTCATGATAAACTCCTTTCAGAACAGTTGGACAGTTCAGCTCTCCCCGACGACGAGCCTTGCCTCCAGCGTGTTTTCCGATCGATTTCCGAAGAAGCCCCGGGCCGTCACGGACACCATCCAGGTCCCGGGCGCGAGGGGCGGGAAGGTATAGCGCATCTTCTCCGGCCGGTTCATGAGGTAGTACGGCGCCCAGAGAGCGTACCGCCGCGAAATCCTCCTCTCGGGGTCCGTTACCGTGATGAGATAGTCGTTGACCTCGCCTTTTTCGAGCTCCAGGGCCTGATCGAAGACCGCCTCCAGCCCCTCCCCGGTCTGCTCCGCGTGAAGCTGGGCCTCCGGTCCGAAATGCAGAACCGGCGCCTCCCGCTCGCGCTTCTCCCGGGTGTAGGCGAAGGAGGAGGGATCCCAGGCCCGCTCCACCAGCCAGCCGTCGTGGAAGAACTGCCCGGTGATCACGTCCCAGGGGCGGATCAGAACGCTGTTGTCCTCATAGACCTCGACGATCTGCATCTGCGCGGCGCACCCGGCGTCCGGCGGGAAGGTACCGTAGGGCTTGTCGAACTCGTCCATCTCAAAATAGCTGAAGGTCCCGGTTCCCACGGAGGTCAGGTAATCCTGATGGATGGACCGGGGATCGTTGATGGGCGCGTGGGAGTGACCGGAGAAATCGATGATCTGCGGGTAGTGGATCAGGGTGGGGATCAGGTCGCGCTCGCCCCAGAAGATGCTGCCGTACACGGTGCCCGTCAGATGGGGATGCTGGAAAAAGAAGATGGGCTTCTCGGCTCCCCCCTCCCGCGCGGCCTCCAGCTCCCGTTCCGCAAAGGCGATCTGCGGCGCCCGGAAGTGGTTGTCCTCCGTGACGGACACGGAGATGAAGTGATAGCCTCCGATGACCCGGTGGGTGTCCGCCGGCTGACCGAAGACCTCGGCGAAAAACCGGCGCGCGCCCTCCTCCCCGTGGGGCTCGTGGTACTCGTGGGACGCCATGGACAGGTTGACGGCGGTGCCCGGACGGATCCCCCGGTCCAGCGATTCCTTCACCAGCTTCATCTGCTCGAGGGTCCCGTCCGTGGCGAAGTCCCCGACGATGTAGACCGCGTCCACCCGGGAATACTCCTGCCCGTCGGCATAGGCGTAGAGCTGACGGAGCCCCTCTTCGAACCTCTGCTTTTCCCGGCAGTCCGGGCCGCCGTAGTGCAGATCGCTGCATACCATAAAGCGAAGCGCCGTTTTCTTCATGCTGTTCCTTTCTTCCGCCGCGCGTGATCCCGCGGACGCTTATGTTTGACTGCGTGCCCGGGTCACGGAACCGCCCGGCACGATGTCCGACGTCCGAAATCCCCGTTCATTTTCCGTATGCCTCCCGGCACCACCGGGCGATCCGTCCGATCAGCTCCGCGGGAAGCTCCCGGTCATAGGGCAGCCGGATCGTCCCCTTGCTCACGTCGTATCCCGCCAGCTCCGCCGCGAAAACCTCCGCTGCCTCGCCTCCGGGATACAGCCCCAGATGCCTCTTTGCCGCCGCGAAATGGATCAGGTTCCTCCCCTTCCGGTAGGTCGGCATGGACCAGGAAATACACTCCTCCGCGTCCGGAAGAGTCTCCCTCAGGATGGCGCGGAGCTCTCTCAGCTTCGGCCGGACCGCCTCGTCCTGCGCATCGATGTATTCGTCCAAGGTCCGCGGCTTCCCGCAATAATGGGACTGCCCCTGCCGCTCGAACGCGCGTCCGCACGCCGGACAGATCCATGCCATGCCGCCGCCTCCTCTCCATCGGTTCCCCTCACCGGGAGACCAGCTTCAGAAACTTCGTCTCGTTCATCTGCTCGTTCGTCAGATATTCGCCGTTATAGAACAGCGCGCAGGTGGTGACCGGCGTCGGAGCGTTCTGCGCCTCTTCCCTGCTGTTCAGGCGAATTGCCCGGAAGGGGATGCCGCGCTCCTCCGCCGTCTTCTCCAGAATCGGCACGTATTTGGCGTTGAAGGGACACTGATGCGTGTAGTACAGCACATATCCCGCCTCCTCGACACGGGGATGCTTCGCGCAGTCCCGGAACGACGGCTTCTCCGCCTGATCCGAAAAGGGCAGATGCCAGAGCTGGATCCCGTTGTCCGCCTCGTCGCAGACGGAGAAGCCCTTGTGCGCCAGATACTTCGGATCGGCCAGAAACGGTTTCTTCTTCGCCGAGGACAGGATGCAGAGGCCCCGCTTCCCCTTCTCCCGGCTGTCGGAAACGCACGCCTCCAGCAGATCGTTCGAGTATCCGTGGCCCTTGAGGGAGCCGGACACCCACAGGCAGTCGATCACCATATACCCGTCGGCCCGGACCGGGATCCATGCGTATTCGGCGGGGATGTACTCGATGAAGCACTTCCCCCGCTCGACGCTCTTCAGAAAGACCAGCCCCTCGTCGAAGCGGTCTGCCAGCCAGGCCTTCTTGGACGCCACCTGCACGTCCTTATTATTGGAAATGGCGCAGCAGATGTGCTCGCCGTCCAGATTGTCCTTCGTCACACGGATGTAGTCCATGGGATGCCCCCTTTCAGATTCTGTCGGCATAATGAAGGGATCGTTAAATCAGCAGGATCCGGGCTGGACGAAAGGTCTGTATTGCCTTCCCCTCGGGGGGAAGGTGGCGCCTGCGCCGGATGAGGGGGGAACTGATCTATACTGGTGTCCGATGCGTCGCATTTTCTGTATTGAGAGGGCTGTCCTATTCAGTAAGTACACAGTTTTGCAGAAGAATTTGATTGTTTGTATGAAGAGGGGACACTTTCTGCGGAAAGTTTCCCCTCCCCGGGCCCTCCCTTTCAAAGGGGTTGAGAATAAACAAATCCTTCTGCTTTTCGTTAAGAGATCATGTCCGTTTTGGTGACTTACAGTATCCTTTCCCCTCACACATACACATACCCTCTCCAGCCGCGGACGGAATAGTAGGAATCCGCGCCGTTGTGGAAGGTGAACACGGCGCCGTAACGCCGTTCGCAGAAGAGCGCTCCGCCCTGCCGCCGGATGTCCTCCGGGGTGAGGATCCAGCTGGAGGTTTTCCGGTCGAATTCTCCCGCCTCCTGCAGTCTCCGGTACAGTTCCTCCGTCATGATCTCCGCCCCCATCTCCCGGGCCTGCTCCATTGCGCTTCCCGCCGGGGGATTCTTCGTCCGCTTCGCCAGGGCCTCCCCGTCGTAGCAGAGGTTCCTGCGTCCGCCGGGAGATTCCTTCGCGCAGTCGCAGAAGAGGATCCGTCCCCCGTCCTCAGCCATTCCGAGCACATCCGGCTCTCCGCCGCTCTCCTCCATCCGTCCGAGGACAACCAGCGCCTCCGGATGTTCCGAAAGACGGGCCTCGACGTATGCCCATTCCACCCCGGGATGACGGTCCCGGTTTTCCTCAAATCTCTTTTTCAGCAGCCCGATCATACCGTCCCCCCGTCTTCACTCCCCGTCCGGCACATCCAGCCCGTACCGGAACAGCTCGCTGACCTTTTCCTGGGCCTCCTCCGCACGGTGCTTCCGCATATACCGGTCCCGGTCCTCGAGAATCGCCAGCATCTCGTCCGCAAACTCCTCCGGCGGGATCCGTCCCACCCGGCTCACGTAGGCGGTCATTCTCCGGACCAGATAGTCCGTGTTCATCTCCCTCGCCACCAGCGCGGCGAAATCAGGGGGATACCCCACCCGCACCATCAGCCGGTACAGCCCGCCTCTCAGATCTCCTCCGCCGTCCATCGACGCACCTCCGATTTATCCGTTCAGTTTTTCGCAGAATGCCCGGAGCTTCCCGTCGTTCGCCGGATCGGGCCTGTCCTTCGGGTCGATCAGCACCAGCTCCACCTCGAGCGCATCGATTCCCAGAGCCTCCTTCAGCTTTCCGAACGCCTTTTCCGCTCCGGCTCCGCTCTGACAGGCGAAGGCGGCGATCCGCTTTCCCGAGAGGTCGATGTCCCGGATAAAGGTGCGCAGGGGCGGCGTCACGTTTCCGGCCCAGACGGGGAAGCCGAAGACAATCCGGTCATATCCGGCGGGATCGAAGGCATAGGGCACAAGCTCCGGCTTCTCCGCCATGACCGCGCTCTTTCCGCCCCAAAAGAATTTCCGAAATCCCGCTGTGGGATACGCCTTCACCGGCTCCAGCCGCAATAATGCCGCCCCGGTCTCCTCCGCGATCCGCCGCGCCGCCAGATCCGTGTTTCCTTCGAGAGAATAGTACACCACGATGGTCCTCATGCCAAGCCTCCCGTACAACTTATATCCGCATCCCCGTCCCGGCGGGGATCCTTCTGCACCATTATACCAAACCGCTTCCCCGCCGTCAACCTCCGGGACACGGGTTTTCGCCGTTTCCTCCCGCCGGAGAGCGCAAAAAGCCCCCGGATCCCGCCCGTATGACGAGCCGGACCCGGAGGACTGACGATTTATGCCGTTATTTCCGCTCCCGCAGGATCTCCCTTCCGGAGAAGCAGGTGACAAGGTAGTACCCGCCGTAGAGCAGGAGCAGGATGAGGACCGTGATGAGGATGGAGACGGCCATATCCTCCGTGCCGAACATCTCGAGAAAGCGGATGGCGAATTTCATGCCGAAGACGGAGTGGACCGCCGCCAGCAGAAGGGGCAGAAGAAAGATCATGCCGGTCTGGACGTTGACGGAGCTGGAAAGATCCGCCTCCTCCGCGCCGATTTTGCGCAGGATCTCATACTGCTCCGCGGTGTCGGCGTATCCGGAAAGCTCCTTCAGGGCCAGGACCGCGCCGCAGGAGATCAAAAACACCAGGCCGAGATAGAGGCAGAGGAAGGTGATGAGCGCGCCGATGCCGATGCTGGCCTCCTGAATATGCTGACGGGTGTTGAAGTTCAGCTCGTAATGGAAGCCCTCTCGTTTCCACTCCGCCAGCGCGCCGTCGACCTCTGCCCGAAGCCTCTTTCCGGCCTCCCACTCCGCCTCCCGGTCCGCCGCTCCGAACCGTCCGATCAGATAGTCCCTGCCGGCGCAGGAGGGATCCACAGCGTCGTCCGGCACCACCACGAAGCCCATGTTGAGGTGCTGGGAGGAGAGGTCCACGAACCCGTCCGCGCAGCCGTCGTACCGGGAGACGAGGGTGCGTCCGAATACGGTGATAGGCCATCCCTTTTTCAGCACCCGGCCGAACTGGTCCACTGCCGATTTGTAATCGCAGACCACGGCGTACTCCCCCTCCTCCAGGATCAGCGGCTCCCGGCCGTAAAAAGCCATGAGGCGGTTGTAGTCGCCCAGCGCAAAGACGGAAAGGGTGCTCTGGTAAAGGATCTGGGGATAGCCCTTCGCGACCTCCTCATACCGGTCCCCGAAGAAGGCTTCATAGTCGAAGGCCGGATCCGTATAGCTGTGGATGTGAAGGTATTCCGAGAACTCCTCCGTGAGGCTGTGTCCCGTATCCTCCGCCCACTGTACGACGTCCACGGGATACGCATCCTCCCAGTCCTCCGAGTACAGGGCCAGCGCGATCTCCGCGTCCGCCGGGCACAGCGTTGTCAGATTGGCGTTCATGGAGCTCCGCACCGAAAAGGCGGCGGACAGGGCGCAGATGGTGACGAACAGCATCAGGCAGATGACGGTCATGGACAAAACCGCCGTGTTGACCCGCCCGGAGATCTGCCGGAAGGTGAAGCAGTTCAGCCCCCGGGCGTAAAACCGCTTCATCCCCGCCGCCGCCCGCAGGAGAAGGCCGGAGAGGGACCAGAAGAGGAAGAAGGTGGACAGCGCGCCCAGGGCGACGTAAACGATCAGGGTCTTCGGCGCCACCTCGTCCGTCCGCCAGCCCACCCGGTAGTAGGCGAAGCCCAGGACACAGGCGGCCGCAAGAAAGATCACGGCGCACAGGACGGGATTCTTCAGCACCGTCCGCTCCGCCTTCTTCCCGGACCGGAGCAGATCGATGAGGCGGAACCGGCTGACCACGACGTCGGAGAAGAGCGTCTCCACCGCGTACATGACCGCGAAGAAGATCACGGTCTTTATCACCGCGGCCCCGGAGAAGG
>CACYWX010000091.1 GCA_902778205.1 uncultured Ruminococcus sp.
ATATCCCGATCCGACCGCTGAAGCATGAGTATCGCAAGGTATCGGTCAAGAACTATCTGATGTTTTTCTGGGTTGAGGAGAAAACTAAAGTCGTCACTATTGCCCGTGTGATTTATGCCGCTCGGGACTATGGCAAGCTATTGAAATAGCATCCATCTCTCGCTCTCCAAGAAAAGACAAGACAAGAACGCCAAGAGACGGCACCAGTTATCCGTCCTGCTCCCCGCTCAACAAGCGACCCGCCGTGATCTTTTCCACCGCCAGAGCGGCGCATCGCGCAGGCTTTAGCCTGTGGGAAAGTCCGGCGGGAGGAACACGATTAACTAAAAAATAGTCATTGAATCGGATGGACAAAACTGACCACATATCCGTACCATAACGGAGGGGGTGAGCTTGAATTCTGTCATGACGGGAAGATCAGAGCACGGTATCTTTACTGTTCAACAGACCTTCGGGAGAAGCATCTTTTCCTTCATACCCCTTTTTCATTGTTTAGCGACGCAGATTTTGACCGGAAACGGATTAGGATGACCGGCACGCTGCTTCATCCGTACAGAGGAACATATCCCGTATCCGCGTTCTCGGATTGGAGAAAAATGGCAGAATCCCTGACCACATATCTGACCATATTCAGAAAAAAGAAACCGGGGACCAGAGCGGCGTAATGTTTGAAGCGGGCGGATGACTGCCTGAAACAGGGGAATAACAGCCCGAAAACAGCCCGAAATCTGGCCGGGAATCTCTTAAAACCCTTGTAAATCAACGGAAAACGGCTCCGATGGCCCTTCGGGACCAAGAGGCCGCTGGTTCGAATCCAGTCACTCCGATGCGAAAACCCGCTAAATCATTGAGGTTTGGCGGGTTCTCTTTTTTTGCTTTTTCGGGCTTGACCACATGTCGTACCATAGACAGATCGTCTTTTGGAGAAACCATTTTTCTGTTTTGTTCTGTTCCGGAATTCCGTGGGGCGGGCGGACGGAGGCGGCGGGGTTTTTCTTTGTCTTCTGCGGGGGAGATTTTGCCTGCGGAGATGGACTTGTCTGCTATGCTTTATGCAAAGAGATTCTTCCCCTCCCGTTTTACGACGTGGGGCCGTCTCGTTTCCTTTCCGGCCTTACGGCCCGCGGCGCCTCCATCCAACCGTTTGTTGATCCTCAAACAACGGTTGGGTTCTTGACGGGACTTCGGAAGTGTGATACCATGAGCGCAGATTCATTTCGGGAGGTTTCATCATGACAGTCAAAATCGGAGAAGCAATCCGCGAACATCGGCTCCGCATGGGCGTCACACAGGAAGAGCTTGCGGAGGCGCTTGGCGTATCGTCCCAGGCGGTCTCTCGCTGGGAGACTGCGGCCTGTTACCCGGATACGGAAACGCTCCCGCTTCTCGCGCGTTATTTCGGGATCACCATTGACGAACTCTTTGGTTTTCAGGGCGACCGTGAGGAGGAAATCGACCGCCTCGTCTGCCGCATCCGCTCCATGAACGCGGACAACAACGGGCGGGACGTCTCGATGGATGAATGCGAACGGCTCGCCCGGGAAGCGGCCGCCGCGTATCCGGGGAACGAAAAGATCATGCTGTGTCTCGCGTCCGTTTTATACAACGCCGGATATGTCCGCCGCGGGGAGTTTCACGCGACAGGTACGGATGGCTTCGATTATTACGACGCGGAAGGCCACCGAACCTATCCCGAGTGGCGGGAAGCCATCCTTTTGTACGAAAAACTGCTGACGATACTCCCCGAAGGAAAGATGCGTCAGCAGGCCGTGCGGGAATTGATCCAGTTATACGCGAATACGGGGGAAAATGACCGCGCCGCCGCGATTGCGGAAACCTGCCCGCCGCTCGAGGGATGCCGGGAATATCTTCTGGCGTACGCGCACGACGGACAGAAGCGGGCGGAGTATCTGGGGAAACTGCTTCTCAAGCTGATCGGAACGGCGGCAGATCAGATGGTTCAACTTCTGATTTCCCTCAATAGCAGCGGAGATTCGCCCGATTTCTTTATCGGTGTGATCGAAAACGCCCTCTCGCTGTTCGACGCCGTTGTGACGGACGGGGAATACGGGCTCCGCCACGAAACGCGCGCGCGGCTGTATCTTTTTCTGTCTGAATTTCAATGGAGGGCGGGACGGAAGGACGAAGCGTTCGCCTCTTTGGATCGTGCGCTGGAACACGCCGAGACATATGACCGGATCTGCCGTCAGCCCGATTTCCGGTATACCGCGCCGCTTCTGCGCTGTGTCCGTGTGGAAAACGGACCGGGAGAGCCGGAGAACATGGCCGCCGATCTTCCCGCAGTCTGGCCCTGGTGGCAGGTGCCGGACTACGAGGGCGTGAAAGAGGAGATGCAGGCCGATCCGCGGTGGGACGATTGGGTCAGGCGGACGCGGGAAGATCGGAAATTAGGCTGGAGATAGGCGGCTCCGCGATTCCCTGCTTTCCGCGGGGGCGAATATACACGCCGATGCGGGCTCGTTCTGCCGTATGTTCCCGAGAAACCGGCAATCAGCTCTCTTGTCTTGCCCTCACCTCCAGATAATAGTGCGGTTCTGTCAAATCCAGCCGGACCTCGGTGATCTGATTTTCAAGATCAAACCCGAAGTTCTGGCGAACGATTTCGATCTGCCCGCGGTCTTCCAGTCTGGCGGTCTGCCCGGTGAAGGTAAGATTGCTGCCGAGCCCGGTCACCAGATCATATCCGGAGATCCCCCGGTTTCCCGCGCCGCAGACGAAATCAAAGCTCGGCTCCTTATCAAACGCGGCGTCCAGCTTCACGCTCGTTCCGGCGGGGACCGTGATTTCCGCCTCCAGCCAGAACACGCGGACGGCTGCCGCCACGTCCAGTTCTTCGATCATTCCGGTCGCATAGCGCGCAGCGACGTTTTCCGAGAGAACCCCGTAGGCCGACAGATGCTCCTTCATCAATCCGAAATACAGCTCAAACCCATAGCCGGGTTTGGATTCAGCATAGTTTCCGGCATCTGTCAGCTCCTGAACCCAATATGCCGCAGCCATCCGGAGCGCATCCTCCAGATTGGACTCCGTGCGGGTGACCATCACGTCTGCCTTCACGGTTTTTTTCGTATCCCAGCCGCCGGTGGCAAAGCCCTGCGTATTTACGTTCTCGATATCATCTCCGATCACGATGAGATAACGGGGAACGCCGTATCTACGGCTTCCGGGTTCCGGAATGCTGAACTCCCTTCCCATGATCCCCTTTTCTTCGTCGTGCAGTCCCCCGTTGAAGCCGTAGGACAGAATCCTCGTCTGCGTATAATCCAGCTCAAACAGGACGCGGATCGTCGGATTGGGAATGCCGTCGTCTTCGCTGCTCTCCGGTCCCTGGGCGTCGGTGAATTCGTAGACGACGACGGGAATCTCGCTGAAATCGGCAAAATCGTCCAAAGCGCGCTGACAATACGTTCCGTCATCGAGCAGATCCCGGTAGCCCTCCCAGCTCACATACGGATCAAGGTTCAGGCTCCCCGGGTTGTCATGGGTCGAGCCGTTTTCCCATGCGCCTTGAAAACCTCCTGCATAGCTCCCGGCGTGAAGCGCGGTGTCCAATTCTTCGCCGTCCAGTGTAAGGACCGGGCGGCTTTCTGCCAGATTATTCAAGTTGGACACAAAGGGATAGAGAACGCGAAGGGTCTGATCCTGTGCGTCCTCGTTCGTCAGCGTATAGGAATCCGTCACCAGAATATGGTCGGAGGACTCATACCGCCCGCCTTCGGGAAACCACTCATTGTAGGAATTCAAAACATCCTGCCGTTCTTCTTCCGTCAGATCCGTGCGGGAGGATGCTTCCTCTTCGTTCGGGATCCAGACCGGGACCCACGAAGCAAAGTCCATCGTAATCGTTCTGTCAGCGGAAATCGCGGCATTCTCTTCCCGCAGCGTCAGCGGAAATACCGGCCCGGCATAGGACATGAACACGCTGCCTTCATTGTGACCGCTGCCCCCGGCACCAGTTCTTCCGCCCGTCCCGCCGCAGGGAGCGGAATGCCCGCCCGTTCGGACGAATAACAAAACGCCTCCGATCACCGCGCACAGACACGCGGCGGCCGCAGCCCATCGGGTCCATCTCGATACCACGGGTCTTTTCTTTTCCTCAGCTTCCTCAAGGATACCGTCGTCCACATCGCCGATCAGATCGAGCAGATCGTTCGCCTTCATCTCAATACCCCTCCTTTTCAAGCATCGCGCGGAGCCTGTTTCTTGTCCGGTACAGCATGGATTTGACCTTGCTCTCGAAACAGGCAAACCGCTCGGCAATACCGGATATGGAATCCATATACCAATACCGGCGCATGAACACCTGCCGCTCCGTTCGAGGAAGCGCCAGCAGGAAACCGTTCAGCTTTTTCTGCAGTTCAAGCCGTTCGACCTCGCCTTCGACATCCCCCGTCCCAGATACACACTCTTCCAGTTCGTCGAGAGCAAGGGGAATGACGCCGCCGCCGCGTTTTTCCGCGCTGTGTTTCCGCCACAGATCGATGGAGATCCGGCGCGTGATCTTTCCCAAAAAGGTCGAAAGGATGGAAGGGCGGTGAGGCGGCATGGACTGCCAGGCATCGTTGTAGGTATCGTTTACGCATTCTTCCGCGTCTTCGGCGTTTTGAAGGATTTGATTTGAGATACGGTACAGATAGTTCCCGTACTTGGCCGCGGTTTCGGCGATCGCGTTTTCATTCCGCTGCCAGTACAGATCCACGATTTGATGATCCTCCACTTGACAACCTCCTTGACAAGGTGAATTGAAGGCCCTCTGTCTGTCTACTCGCAGAAAATCGGATTCGGTTGCATGACAGCGGATAAAAATTGTGAAAACGGCAATCCGATGAAAGACGGACGATAAGGAACAAATCCGGAGTTCTCCTCTTATCATACCACGGAGTCATGGCGAAACTGTGTCCTCGTCGGAAAATCCGAAAAAAGATCCCCCGCGCCGTTCTCATTTTACGACGCGGGGGTTCCTTCGTCTCCGCTTTGACCTGCCGATTTCCGGACGGGCGGAGGCAGGAGGACTATCCGGTCTCTACGGAGAGTAGAATCTCAGTGATATCCCTGATTCTACGGTTCGAGGGTTGAAAATCAGTGTGGATCGGCGTATTCTGTGAGAAAAAAGAAGGAGCTTTCCGCGATGGATCAGGGCAAAATCGGAGTCTTTATCGCGCAGATGCGAAAAGAAAAAAAGTACACGCAGAGGCAGCTGGCCGATCTCCTGGGTATCAGCGACAAGACGGTCAGCAAATGGGAGTGCGGAAACGGACTGCCGGAGGTTTCCCTGATGCTCCCCCTATGCGAAGCATTGGGCATTACCGTCAACGAGCTTCTCTCCGGCGAACGGCTGGGAGAGAGGGCTTACAGGGAAAAAGCGGAGGAGAACATCGTCCGGCTGATGCGGGAGAAGTACGGTCTCGCCTCTCTCGCGGCAATTCTCTCCGTGTTATCCACCGTTTTCATCCTTTTTCTCAGCTGCTTTCTGTCTCTGCGGATCACTTCCGCTCAGGCAACCTGGGTCGGCAGCGCCGATTTGAAAATAGACGCAGGCGGATTTATGGCAAATATGATACTGTTCCTCATACCGGCAATCTTCTTCGGCGCGGTTCAGGGACTTCTCTCCTTCAAAACGCGCAGGAAGCAATTTCAAATGATCCCGCTGGCTCTGACGGTATGCGGATTGTTATTCTGTCTGGCCGTATATCTGGGTTTGTTCGGCTCCGGTTCTCCGAGCGTAGTCGCAGAAAACCGGTACTTTGCCATGTTCCTGTGCATTCCCGTAAGCGGCGCGTTTGCCGGGTGTCTGGCGGGAATCGCCGCAGGCAGTTTGATCCGAAAATGATCTCCGTTCGTTTTCGGACATTCTATAAAATGGTTTTCCCCCGCGCCGCCTTGACCCACGGACACACGGACGGGCAGAGGCGGTATTTTTTGTCCTTGAGTCGATTTACGGCTTGTAGTTTTCCATAATTTCGAGAATATCGCTTTGATAAACATTCCCGTCCAACACGCTGCCGTCCGGGCCGAAAGAGACGGTCTTAACGTCCTTCGGATCTTCCTCATAGGGGTTTGAACCGGTTGTGTTTTCATCGAAATATGCGCGAAGGTATTTTAGGGCATTCCCGGAGGGAAAGATCACATTCCCCTTGCCGAGAGGGATATGCAGCGGATCGAGAGCGCGGAGGATCTCCAGGGTCCGGTTATTGTACGGATTCGGGTCTTCGGGTCCGACCAGCCACGCGGGATGCAGACGGACGGGGATCCCGGCTCCCGCTGCGCATTCGGCAAAAAAGGACACCGGTTCGAGAGGAATATGCTCCTGATGGAAAGCGTCCACGGACAACAGCAGGTCGTTGACGCCGCAGTCCTTCAGACTTTCCGCGACGGCTTTGATCCTGTCCGGTCTTTCGGAAAAGTATCCGTTTGTGATGAGCTGTCTTTTGGGGATCCCCAGTTCATACGCCGTTTTTTGAATCGTACAGACCGTCTCAGAATAGAGGAGAGGCTCGCCGCCGAAGGTCATCAGGCTCTGGATGCCGTAAAGCGCGCATATCTTTTTGACCGCTTCCGCGGCGACATCCGCGTCGATATGCCCGAAACACCCTTCATGGTCGCCCTCGGAACAGTGTATGCACTTTCCCGTGCAAGCCATGGTTATGGTAAACTCGATCCTTTTCAGATTCTTAAGGTACTCGTTCACGGTATGCGATCCTCCCGCAAATCCCGACTTATCTTCTTCATCCTACCACAGAATCATGTCGAAACTGTGTCCTCGCCGGAAACTCCGGACAAAAAGTCCCCCGCCCCGCTCCCATTTTACGACGTGGGGGTTCCTTCGTCTCCGCTTTGACCTGCCGATATCCGGACGGGCGGAGGCAGCAGGGCTTTTCTTTGTTTTCTGCGGGGGAGAATTTGCCTGTTTTGTCAAATCCTTGTCCCTGCTATAAATTCCGCGGGAACAGTCTTTTCGCGTCTTTCGTTTTTCAGCATGGACGCCGTTCTCATTTTCGATACACATAATACCACGCGTCCCCATCTGGGTGGGCCGACTCAAAATGAAAGCCGGCTCTTTCAAACGCTTTTTGCGAGGCGGCGTTGTCCGGAAATATGACCGCTTTGGCCGATTCGAAGTCTTTACCGAGAATCCCGCCGCTGTTTTCCAGAAGTTCGATGAGAAGAGCCGAGCCTGATCCGCGGCCGCGCTTTTCGGGAGCCACGATAAGTTCGGAAATCGTCAGTTCCCCTTTCCACAAGCCGACAGCGATCGCCGCGAAAGGCGTTCCATCTTCGGAAACCGTCATCAGCCAGAAGTTCTCGCCCATAACGGTTTCAGGTTCCCGCATACACGCGTCGGCATAATCGGTCCACCCTTCTTCACAGCCCGTATTATTCCGCGCGGTACTGTCCATCCATTTTTCGATTGTCTCTGCATCTTCCCTTTGATATTCCGTCCAGTGAAACCGCAAACCGTGCCTCCTTTATCCTGCGGGTGACTTTGTCCTCTCCATCATACCGCAAAATCATGGCGAAACTGTGTCCTCGCCGGAAATTCCCCAAAAAAGATCCTCCGCGCCACTCATTTCACGACGTAGGGCTCCCCTTTCTCTCCTCCTTCACCCTCTCAATCATCTCCGCCAGCATCCCTTCACACTCCTCCTCGCTGTGGGCATAGACGGTCCGGTTAACCCTCGTTCCATCCGGGTTCCGGGGGGAATACCGCCCCTCCCACAGGTCGTCGCCGATCCGGGACACGCATCCCGTCCCGCGGCGGCGGATCTTGCCCTTGTACGGCTCGAACGCGGGCGGTTCTGCGGATTTAGCGGGGTCAGCGGTGTCTGTGCCCGTCTCAGGCTGACCGCCGTCACAATCGCCCCCACGCGCCACACGGCGGTCGATCTTCGCGGCGGCCTGTTCCCGCATCGAGTCGTTGACGTGGGTGTAGACGTTCAGCGCCGTGCTGACCGATTCGTGTCCGAGTGTCGCGGAGAGCGTTTTGATGTCCATACCGCCTTCAAGACAGAGCTCGGCGAAGGTGTGCCGGATTGCGTGGAAGGGAATGTACTTGCATCCTGCCCGCTCGAGGATCCGGGACAGGGCTTTCCGGCATGCTGTGGGATCGCGCGGGGAATCTTCCTTGACCGGCGAGGGGAACATCCAGCGGGAATCCGTGGTTTTATGGGTATCCTCAAGGAGTTTTATGATCGAAACCGGGAGCACGATGGTGCGGACAGAAGCCGCCGTTTTGGGAACGCACTCCCCGTTCGCCGGGTGGATCTGTCTCTGCACGCGAAGCTCTCCCGTTGTGAAGTCGAGATCCTCCCACCGGAGTCCGACCAGCTCTCCGCGCCGCAGTCCCGTGAACAGGTCGAGGAGGAACATCTCGTAGAAGCCCTCTTCCTTTGCCTGACAGAGGAGCCGCCCGATTTCCGCCTTTGTCAGCGTCCGGATTTCCTTTGCTTTTTTCGGCGGGAGCTTGCAGTCGGCGGCGGGATTCTTCCGGAGCAGCCCGTCCCGGACAGCCTGTTCCAGTGCGGCTTTGCAGCACAGCGCGCATTCCCGGACGGATTTGTCGGACAACCCCGGGCCGAACTGATCCCGGCGCGTGATACGACCGTCGGTCTTGAGGTGTGTGTAGAATTTCTGCAGCCCCTCGGTCGTGACGGCGGTCAGCGGCGTCTTTCCAAGCACGGGAATGATGTGCTTGTAGATGTTGCTCTCATATTCCTGCGCGGTTGAAGGACGCAAATGCGGCTTGGAATAAGTCTGATACCAGAAATCGATCCACTCACCGAAGGTCAGGCCCGGTTTGGATTTCGGAGCGTTCGCGCCGAGTTCTTCCTTCAGCCGATTCAGCTTCTCGATACATTCCGTCTTTGTTTTGGCGAGGACGTTTTTTGTTTTGGGAAGCCCCTTTTCGTCGTAGCCGATGACGGCGCGGCCTTCCCACCGTCCGTCTTTCCGGAGCCTTACGCTTCCGTCTCCGGCTTTGCGCCTTGCCATGGTTTCAGCTCCTTTCCGAGAATGTCCTCCGCGATTCCGCCGATAAGCGTCGCCGCCTCCTTCTGCATATCGGAGGTAACGTGGGTGTAGCAATCCAGCGTGAAGCTGGCGTCCGTGTGGCCGAGGATGGTCGAGAGGGTTTTCGCGTCCACCCCGGCGGAGATTGCCTGTGTCCCGAAGGTATGACGCAGACTGTGGAATTTCAGATTTGGCAAGCCCGTCTTTTTGAGGATCCGTTTCAATGCGTTGTACGCCGACTGCGGCTTGACCGGAAGGGCCGGATCGTCGAAGCACGGGAAGATCCAGTCGGATTGACGCGCAGAGAGCCGTTTCCGAAGCAGATTCGCCGTTGACACGGGAAGCAGGATCGTCCGTGTCCCTGCCGCGGTTTTCGGCTCGCCGACGAGCAGACTGCCGTGCTCATAGCTGACGCTTCGCCGGACCGTGAGTTTCCCGCTGTCCTCGTCGAAGTCCTCCCACCGCAGTCCGCAGAGCTCGCCCCGGCGCAGTCCGGTGGTGATCTCCACATAGAACAGGTCATGCCAGTCGGGTTCTTCGCGGATCGCCGCCATGAACCGGTCAAGCTGTTCGTTGTTCAGGATCTGGATCGGCGCGTACTCCTTTTTCGGGAGCTTGATCCCTTCCGTCGGGTTGGCGACGATCAGGTGACGCTGGGCCGCCGCGTTCAGCGCCTCGTGGAGCATCATGTGTACGGCGCGGACGGAACTGTTTGAGAGGCTCTTTTGCAAATCGTTGTACATGGTCTGCACGTCCACGCGGGTCACGCGGGAGATCTGCTTCTGACCGAGATAGGATTTGATTCTCTCAATGTGAAGAGTATAGTT
>CACYWX010000092.1 GCA_902778205.1 uncultured Ruminococcus sp.
AAGAATATGGTATCATTCCGCCGCCCCGATTGCAAGAATCAGATTTTTCTGCCTGTTCATTACCTGACAAAAACGAAAAACTGTCCGTTTTTTGCGCGCAAAAAAAAGCCTTCCCATCAAATGGGAAAGGCTTATGAAGCATTGGATTTATTCGGTTTTTCAGCAGTCCACGCTTGCGAAGAACAACGCGCTGATCTGCTCGGGCGTGTATTCGCCACGTCCGCCGAACCACCACCGGACGGTTTCCGCGAACGCGCTGACGACGTGATTCAGCCGGTAGTCCCGCGGGATCTCCCCGTCTTCCGGGAGTCTTTGATCGAAGACCCCCCACAGGTACTCCCGGAGATACTTCATGAAGATCTCCCCGCACTCTCCGGCGAAAATGCCCTTGATGTGGTGCTGCTTCTCCTGCAGGTGGCAGAGGATGTGGGTGATCCGGTCCCGGAAGCTGTCGGCGGAGGAGAAGTCGTGCTCCGGCTCCCGCATCACCTCGTCGGAGAAGACGTGCTCGAAAATGTCGTCGCACATGGCCCGGAGCAGCTCTTCCTTCGTGCTGAAATGGGCGTAAAAGGTGCTCCGCCCCACGTCCGCCGCGTCGATGATGTCCTGCACTGTAATGGAAGAATAACGCTTTTCTTCCAGAAGCGACGAAAACGCCTGAAAGATGGCGTTTCTCGTTTTTCTCTGCCGTCTGTCCATCCCATGTCCTCCCGCTTGTCTGATACAGGACACACTGTTCGTTACAATACTATTTTACCGCGAACCGGACGGATTGTCAAGCCGCGCCTCTTTCACATAGATGTGCAGGCCGTCTTCCGCCTCGTAAAATCCCGGCGTGACCCCGAAGGCGTCTTCCAGCTCCCGCGACCGGAGAACCTCTTCCGCCGCCCCCGCTTTGAGGACACGCCCCTCCGAGAGCAGGATCACACGATCCGCGTAGTGAAGCACTGCCTCGAAATCGTGCAGGATGACAACGACGGTCTTTCCCTCTCCGGCGAGGATCCGGGCGCGGTCCAGCAGGTCCAGCTGATTGCGGATATCGAGAAACGTCGTCGGCTCGTCCATCAGAATCACATCCGTATCCTGCGCCAGAACCATGGCGAGATACGCCTTCTGCCGCTGCCCTCCTGAAAGAGCGGTCATGTTTCGCTCCGCAAACGCAGCGGCGCGGGTAGCTCAGATACGGGAACCGCCCGTGAAGCGCCAGCTGACCCACCGTGATGTCCGGCACGCTCCGGCTCTGGGGAAGGTAGGCGATGTGCCGGGCGATTTCATCCGGGGAGAGCGTTCGGAGATTCTGCCCGTCGAGGAGGATTTCTCCCGAAATCTGCGGCACAAGTCCCAGAATCGAGCGAATCGTCGTGCTCTTGCCGCATCCGTTCGGGCCGATGAGGACGGTGATTTTCCCCTCATGAAATTCGGCGTCGATCCCGTGCAGAACCTCCTCTCCGCCGCAGGAGGCGACGAGTCCTTTGACTGTGATCACGGCTGACGCTCCTTTCTTCTGACGAGCAGCCAGATAAAGAACGGTCCGCCGAGAAAGCTCATCAGAATCCCCGCGGGCAGCTCATACGGCGCGAAGATCATGCGGGCCGCGAGATCGCATATCGCCACGAATCCCGCTCCGAGCAGGGCGCAGAAGGGGATGAGCCGCCCGCTTTCGTTCCCGATGATCCGCCGGGCGATGTGCGGCACGATCAGCCCCACGAACCCGAGGATCCCGGCGAAGCTGACGGACGCTCCCGCCAGGAGGGCCGCCAGAGTCAGCATCCCGTTTCTCGTCCGTGAAACCCGGAGTCCCAGCGCGTGGGCGGTGTCGTCCCCGAGGGAGAGCACGTCCAGCTCATTCGTCAGGGTGCAGACCGCGGCGATCCCGCAGAGGATCAGCACGGCGGCGGGCAAAATCCTCGCCCGGTTGACCGCGGAAAAGCCGCCCACCCGGAAATCCACGCTGGCGAGGGCTGCGTCCGGGAAAATCGTGATGATCGTCTGGGTCACGGCGTTCAGACAGGCCGTCACCGCGACGCCGGAGAGCACCACGGTTGTCCGGGAAGCGCTGCTCTTTCTCGCCGCCGTCACGACGATGAAGGTCGCCCCCATGGCCCCGAGAAAGGACGAACCGGCAATCGCCCACGCCGCGTACACGCCCGACGCGCACGAGATCGCCACGGCCATGCCCGCCCCCGCGTTGATCCCGATGATCCCGGGAGAGGCGAGGTTGTTCGAGAGCACCTTCTGGATCACGGCTCCCGACACCGACAGTCCCGCTCCCGCCAGAAGGCAGGCAGCAGTCCGGGGCAGGCGCACGTACCAGAGGATCCGGGAGGCCGCCGAATCCGTGACGCCGGGACCGGCAAGCAGGGCGCGGATGAGGTCGGGCAGGGTGACGGAGGACGCGCCGAGGCAGATACTCAAAACCGCCGCGGCAAGGACGAATCCCCCCGCCGGAATCAGCATCCGGCCCCGCTTATTCCCCGTAAAGGAGCGTTTCGAGTTCGTCATACGCGATTCCCCAGCGGTTGTTGGGCTTCAGATGATAGAGCTTCTTGTCCATCCAGTGAACCCGTCCCTCCTTCACGGCACTCAGGCCGGACCATGCGGGATTGCCCGTCAGCGCGTCCTCGAGGGTCTTTTTCGCGCCCTCCTCGTCGCTGCCCTGCATGACGATGAAGATCCGGTCGGGATCCTCTTCGATGATCTTCTCGATGCTCAGGTTTTCGAGCAGGTCGCTCCCGTCCGCGATGTTGACGCAGCCCAGGTCCTTGAGCATCAGCCCCAGCACGGTGCCGTCCGAGCCCTTGACGTGGATCCCCGAGGCGGCGGTGCGGATGAACAGGACCCGGGGCGCGTCCTTCCCGTCGAGCGCGGAGAGAGCGGCGGATTTGGCCCTCTCCACCTCGTCGCGGATTGCCGTGCCGTTTTCCTCATACAGATCCGCACGGCCCGTGATTTTCGCACAGGCTTCCAGCATCCGGAGATAGTCCTCGAAGCCGTTCACGTCGAAGAAGAGCACGTTCAGCCCCGCGCCTTCGAGGGTGTCCTTCATCTCCATCTGGCTCTTCGTGTTGGAGCTGGCGATGACAAGATCGGGATTCAGCCCGAAGAGCGCCTCCGCGCTGATTTTCATATAGCTCCCGAGATCGGTGACGCTCTCATCCAACGTAAGATCGAAGTCCTCCCACGCATCCTTCGGGGCGGCGATGAGATCCCCGCCGGCGAGAAGCCATGTTTCGGCGAAGCTGGCCATGAGCGCGGCGACCCGTTTCGGCTGTGTCCCGAAGGTGATTTCCCGGCCGAGGTCGTCCCTCACCGTGACGGGGGACCATTCCGCCGCAGTACCCGCAGGGGTGTTTTCATTCCCGGAATCCGCCGGTGTGCTCGCCGTGGTACCCGCGCATCCCGCAAGGATGAGCAGGGCAAGGGAAAGCGCGATCAACCTGAGAAGTCTTTTCATGATACGTCCTCCGTTTTATTTTTCTTTCTTCTTCTGGATGATAAGGTGAAGCGCGCCGCCTCCGACAATGATGACCGCCGCCAGAGCAAGCACCCGTTTCGCGGCCTCCTGCGGGACCCGGCTCTTCGGTCCGACGGAATCCGAATAGAAGGTCAGCTCGTACCGGATGGCGACGGACTCACCCATGGCGGTGGTGTCCGCGATCACCGGGAACGGCTGATCCAGCATGGGGATCGGGATCTCAAAGGAAGAAAGTCCGCCGTCCGTGGTCTCGTTGGTAAACGTCCGGTTTCCAAGAAGCATCCAGTCGTAGTACGCGCTGCTCCAGATCAGCCGGGCATACGCTTTGCCGTCCCGGACGACGAGATAGGTCGGGGAGCTGACGTTCGCTCTCCCGCTGCCCCCCGTCATGGCGACCTCGACGGAGTATTCCCCGTCCTCGAGGCTGACGGAAACCGGTTCCGCCGGGACTTCGGAAACGTCCGGCAGATCTTCGGCCGACGTCACGGGAGACACCGGTTCGGCCTCCGGGAACACCGTCAGCGTGTCCGAAACGACGCCCGCGGGAAGGGAGTCCGCGTAAAACGTCAGCTTCCGGTCGTACCAGCGCCTGCGCTTTTTGCTGTAGGCCGCGCAGTCCGTTTTTCGGTTGAGGGCGGTCACGGGGATGGTGAAGACCGTAACTCCGCCCTGCTCCTCCGCTTCGATCCAGTCCCCGGCGTCGGCGGTCAGGGCGTCGGCTCCGGTTCCGGGATAGACGCGGAGATAGCTCTTCGACGGAATCACGAACCGCACGGACATTTCGTCCCCGGAAACCGTCAGCTCGGCGTCCCGGATCCGGAAGAACGGCGAGGACGAATCCGCGTCGACGGGGTAGGTCCCGTCCTCGATGTCGCAGGCGTGAACCGCCGGAAGGGTGTCCGCGCTTTTGCCGCCCGATCCGGTTCTGCCCGTCTCTCCTCCGGCGCATCCGGTAAAGAGGATGCAGAGGATCAGCGCGGCGCAGAGCGGGTGTTCGAGGGTGTTCAGAATCGTTTTCATATCCGCGCCCTCCTCACAGATTTTTCTTTTTGTAGATGAATACGGTGGAAATCAGCGTAAAGACCGCGAGATAGAAAAGCAGAACGGCAAATCCGAAGATCCCCGGCCCCTCTCCGTTCGCGATCCGGCGGACCATGGCGCTGGTCTGGGACAGGGGCAGGAGGGAGATCACCTGACGGAAGCCGTTCGGCATCTGGTCCGTGGAGAAAAACGTATTGCAGAGGAAGGACATGGGCGTGATGATGCAGGCGGTGTAGCGCGGCGCGTCCGTGTAGCTCTTCGCGAGGAAGGACAGTGTCAGGGCGATCGTTGAGAACACCATGCCGTTGAGAAAGAGGATCAGGATCGAAACCGCGCTGAAGGTGAGATCGGTCCGGATCGGGGATGTCAGAAGCAGGATCACCCCGCCCGCGTACAGTCCTCTGAGACTGCCCCCGAGAATCTGTCCCGCGATGAACTGCCAGAGTGGCGTGGGCGAGACCATCACCTGATCGAGGGCCTTTTCGTAGAGTCTCTGTACGCTCATGTTCTGGGCAATCGCGCCGAAGCTCCCCGTCATGGTGGCCATGGACACGATGCCGGGGATGAGAAAGTGCAGATACGGCTCACCGTGGGACGTGGTCTGAATGCCCATTCCGAAGATGAGGAGATACATAAGGGGGGAGATCATGGCCGCCACGGTGATCTTGTAAAAATCCCGGCGGAACTCCACCCATTTCTCCCATAAAACCGTGATGATGCCCATGCGCTACCCCTGTGTGATTTTCCGCCCCGCGCACTCCACGAACACGTCCTCGAGCGTGGTGCGGCGCAGGGAGGCCCCCTCCCCGGCTTCGGCGAGATAGGATATGGCGTCCTCGCGGCTTTTGAAATACCGGCTGACGAGGCCCTCCTCCCCGGTTTCGTCCACGGCGAAGGAGCCGAGTTCTTCGATGAGGGCGGCGGGGGTGTCGAGCTTCTGGAGCTTTCCCTTGTTGATGAGGGCGACTCTCCCGCAGAGGGCCTCCGCTTCCTCGATGTAGTGGGTCGTCAGAATAATGGTCCGCTTCTGCCCGTTCACCTGTCTCAGCAGGTTCCACATCTGGCGGCGGGACAGGGCGTCCATCCCGGCGGTGGGCTCGTCCAGCAGCAGAATCTCCGGCTCCACCAGAAGGGCGCGGCAGATCATCAGCTTCCGCTTCATGCCGCCCGAGAGATGGCGGACGGTGCGGCGGCGATACTCGGTCAGCCCCGCGAAGGCGAGCAGCTCCCCGCTCTTCTCCCGGATCGTTTTCCGGGGAAGATTGTACAGCCGCCCCTGATACTCCATCACCTCGTCCATGGTCATATCCTGACGCATGGAGTATTCCTGGGTGATGACGCTGAGCTTGCGCTTTTCCCGGGAGGCCTTCCGGTCGAGCCGGACGCCGTCGATGCGGATCTCGCCCGAGGTGGGGAGCAGGACCGTGGAGATCATGCTGATGGTGGTGGTCTTTCCCGCGCCGTTCGGTCCGAGCAGTCCGAAGAACTCCCCGGTTTCCACCGTCAGGCTGAGATCGTCCACCGCCGTGAAGCTCCCGAAGCGCTTGGTCAGATGATCCAGTTCAATCATGGCGTTCCTTTGCGATGATGAGGGAGAAGTACCCCGCGTCGTCCGGGATCTCCTCCACGGAGCGGTAGATCCTCTCGTTCTCCATGCCGCAGTTCTCCACCGCCGCGACGTCCCGCCCGCTGTCAAGGAGGAGCTTCTTCGCCTCGGCCATATGGCTGGCGGACTTCATCAGCACATAGGTCCCCGGCTGATCCAGCGGCGCGTCGGTCTTGTGAACCGCGGGAATCACATGAAGCGGCTCGTCCCATTCCGCGAGGGACAGATTCAGCCTTGCCGCCGCGGCGCAGAAGGAAGGAACGGCAGGCACCAGCTCCACCGGATAACCGTCCGCCTCAAGGATGTGTTCGAGATAGCTGAACGTGCAGTACACCGTCGGATCGCCGAGGGTAAGATAAACCACGTTCTCGCCCCGGTCCAGCACTTCTTCCAGCATCTCAGCACCTTTCCTGTGCGCCTCGGCGAGCTTTTCCCGGTCCTTCACCATCGGCATATGAACGGCGAGCAGTTCTTTCTCCGCAAGCTCCGGCACGGCGGCGGCGATTTGGTACGCGACGGATTCCTTCGGGTCCTTCCCCGGCACGGCAATCACCCGGTTTTCCCGGATCAGGCGGACGGCCTTGAGGCTCATAAGCTCCGGATCTCCCGGCCCCACGCCCACGCCGTAAGCGGTTGCTCTCATGTTCGGATCCCTCCTGCTGTTCTGCTGTTCAAATAGAAAAAAGCTCCTGCGCCGTGAAACGGAAGCAGAAGCGTACGACAACAAAGGCATAACCCTGCCGTCGAAAAAAGCAGGACTATCCCCCCTGACACGTACTGCCGATTCCTCGTGGCATTGGGCGTGACGCATTTTGGTTCTGCGCTCTGCCCCGTACAGACGGACAGGCAGGTCTCCCGGCTTGTGGATCACGATGCCCTGAAGCCTTCCCATCCGCCGCACGCAAGGTACGGTGAGGCCAGTGACATAATATCAGGGCATTCCCCGTTTACGGTGACGAGATCGTACAGGATTCTCACCTGTTTCCCTTTTCACCGGATCGATCCCCGCGCCTCGGATCAGAACCCGAAGCCGGAGATATCCGACACCTGTTGTCTCTTATGGCTTTTGCAAAGAGCATGAATCGTCGGTTCAGACGAAAACACATAACTTGGATTTTCATTATAGGACACCCTGTCCGGAAAGTCAAGAAACAGACGGGCGGGAGAGTTCGTTATCGAACAAAACAGGAAAACTATCCGGAATTTCGAACGGGCAGAACCGCGTCCCCGATGTCACACCCGGTCATTTTCACCCCTTCACGCGCAGAAGCAGCGCGGCATTGATGACGACAAAGGCAGAGCCGCGGTTTTGCCGAAAAAGTCGTTCGTCCGCTTCCGTTCCTCTTCGCTATGATCGCTTTTGATGTAGATCCATTCCGCCGCGCAGCCCAGAATGCGATGCGCCAGCCCGAAGGTATAGATCATCGCAGCGCCGACGATCATCGGAATGAGCAGAATCCAGTTGTGTTCCATAGTCGTGCCTTCATCGTTCGGATGATGCATTCGGCGGGAAGCGACGGGGTTTCCCGACCGGTCCCTGTTATAGTTATCTTTCGCCAACTTGTCAAGCCGGTTCTTGCGTTTTCTTCATTGTTTCGTTGACACTCCGTTTTCTCAATCGCTTCGGTTCTCCGGCAGAACACCGCCTCGACGGCCGGCGGGATCACGCCTCCTTCTCCCCGACGCACTGGAACGAAAACGGCGAGATCTTCCGGTACCGGATCCGCCTGAACCCGGCACTGCGCATCATCCCTTCGATTTCCGCCCGGCTGTACATCTTCACGTCCCCGCCCGGGAGCTTCGGGAAGATCCAATTGGCAAAGGCCCGGATCGGCGCGGCGCAGTCCATATCGTTCAAAAGCAGCGCGCCGCCCGGCTTCAGGATCCGGGCCATCTCCCCGAGGGCCTTTTCGGGGTGCGGATAGTGGTGGATGCTTATGTTGCAGGTGACAAGGTCGTATTGTTCGTCCGCCAAGGGCATGTTTTCGGAATCGCCCACCGTGGCCACGGCCGTATCGGACAGGCGTTCCCGCGTCTCCCGGATCATCTCCTCCGAAATGTCGAGGGCGTTCAGCCGGATTTCGGGGAAAGCCTCCTCCACCCGGCTGAGAAACGCCCCCGGCCCGCATCCGATGTCGATCAGCCGCTCCGGCTTCCGCTTCCCGATTTCCTCAAGCTGGAACCGGTAGTCGTGCCGCCAGTATCCGCCCCGGGCCAGCCGGGATTTTCTGTGCCGGTTGAAGTAGTTCTCCGATTTCTGTTTTGCATTCTGCATTCCCTCAGACATGATCCTCACCCTCTCCCTTCATTCCCCGAGGAACCGGAATTCCTCATCGAAGCAGTCCTCCCTGGCCTTGTCGCATTCCGCGGGCCATTTCTTCTCGGCGGGAAAGGCCTTTTTCCACGACTCGGGCGGCCTGGTGCCGAGCAGGTGGCTGGCGCGGGGATAGATCACGGCCCTCACCCGGTGGGGATAGTCCGAATCCCGCAGGCGTTTCTCCATCCGCCTCACCGCGTCGGGCGACGGCCATTCGTTGTCCCGCTCCGGAGCGACGAGAAGCACGTCCGCCCGCATGTTTTCCACCTTGATCCGGGATTCCTCCGTCAGCGTCGCGTTCTCGTACAGGGAGCGCAGAAATTCTCCCCTGCCCTCCGTGTCCTGCTTTCGGTATTCCCGGAGGGAACCGAAAAAGCCCTTCTCCCGCTGGCCGGTAAAGAGGGAGCAGGGGAGGTCCTTCCCGTGAAAGCTGAACCACGGTCTTCCCGTGGGTTTCCCGAAGATTTTCGGCTCCTCCATCACATAGTCGAAGGGACAGATCGAGAGCACCGCGCCGATCTCCGGGATCAGGGAAGCCGCAAGCAGGGCGTAGGAGGCCCCGGAGGAGATCCCGTGAATGGCAATGCGGTCGAATCCGTTCCGCTTCAGCTCCCGGACCGCCGCATCCACATAATCCACCGGGATGGCGCGCATCCGCTTCGTCATGCCGCGCCAGAAATAGAAGCCCAGCACCAGGACGGAATACCCGGCCTCCCGCAGATACCCTCAGCCCCTGTTTCCCGCGTGATCGATCTGCTTTACCAGACGCACGCTGCGCGCTTTTTCCTCCGTGTCATCGCGCTCGTCGTAACCGTCATACGGCGCATCCGGGTCGTGCATCCTCTTTTTGAAAGGCGCGCAAAGCTCCGTCCTGTGACGGAAGGCGAAGTCCAGGTTGTCCGTCCATCCGGTGTGGCCGGTGATGATTTTGATCGTACCGTTCCGCCTCCGGCCGCGCAGATTCTTCTCCAGCGCTTCGAGAGATTTGACCGCCAGCTTGTTGTCCTCCGCCAGCGTGCTGATGAAGCTGTACCCGCCGTCCGCGCCGAACCAGATCGTATCGCCGGTAAAGAGGTATTCGTCGTCGATCAGATAGACCATGTGCCCCCAGGTATGGCCGGGAACCAGAATGCATTCGATTTTGATCCCGTCGATGTTCAGAATCTGACCGTCCGACAGAAGGATCTTCCGGTTATCCGTTTTGACCTGCGGGAGCTTGTACAGCCCGTGAATGACCTTTCGCCGTGCCTCCCCGGTCAGATACCGGTTCTCGATCTCCCCGATATACACTGTCGCGCCCTTGAAGAGAAGTTCGCTGTCCCGCTCCAAGGCACCGACGTGGTCCGTATCCTGATGCGTGATCAGGATATGTTTGATCGATGCCGGGTCCATGTCCAGCCAGCCCATTTTTTCTTTCAGTCTGGCATAATTGTAGCCCGCATCGATCATGATCGTGGTGCCGTTCTTCGTATAAAAGAAAATATTTGCCACCCACTCACGCACACAGGCCACATGCTCGTCGATCCTGCCAGTATTCAGCGGTTTGAAGATCGCCTTGCCCCGAAACAGTCTGCTCATGGATTTCTTCTGATTCTCTGAATCTTTTCTCGCCATATCTGATTTCTCCTCAAAACAGTAACTTTATGTCTTGCCGGGTCAATCGGAAGGACTTTTTCTTTCGTGCTCTGAAAACTCCTTTATTTTTTGCAGCAGAAGCATCCGATTCCTTCCACCATCGTAACTTCCGCTTCCCTGTAAAGCCCGGAAAGACGGGTACGAAGGCTCTCAGCCGTTTCATAGGGCGGTGTGAAGAACCCCTTCGGCTGATAAAGGTGACGGATAAACCAGTCGGTCCGCTTATGACCTCCCTGCACATAGAAGCAGCCGCAGAAGGTGCCGCCGGGTTTCAGAACCCTGTAAGTTTCCAGATAAGCGGCTTCCTTGTCCGGGAAGGCGTGAAAGCCGTTGAGGGACAGCACGATGTCGAAGCTCTCGTCTTCAAAGGGCAATGCGCCGACATCGCCCTGCTGAAAAGTGATGTTTTTTATCCCGATGGCCCGTGCTTTTTCCCGTGCTGCCGCCATCATGTTTTCTGAATAATCCAGACAGGTGATATTCGCATCTGGCAGCTCCCGGTAGACCGGCATAGTCAGTACGCCGGTTCCGACGGGGACCTCCAGCAGCTTCCCGGAGAAGTCCTCCGGAATGCCGGAAAGCGCCTTTTCCAGATACCGAAGGTTCTTTTCCCCGTCCATGTTCCAGACGACCCGGCAAATCACCTTTCCCGGGAGAGTGGCATAGGTCATCATCCCGTCGTAAAAGCCGGCATGCCCTCCCGTCAGCTTATAGGCGCTTTTGATCTGTTCTTTTCTTGTCATGGAATTATCCTCCGAAGACGATCTTTATGATCTTCATCTTCACAAGTCCGTCGCAGAAGCGGATCATCAGCTTATGGAACGCGCCGACATTATTATAAATATCCCGATATCCACGCATGTAGCTTTTGGCCGTGACGGAAGCGAAACGGTCGCTCCAT
>CACYWX010000093.1 GCA_902778205.1 uncultured Ruminococcus sp.
TCTCTTTTGATTCATTATAACCCGGGGCAATCCAAAAGTCAACCCGGACTTTCCCATGCGCCGGGACAGGAGAGGGAAGTTTTTCCGACGTCTTGCAATCCGGCCCGGCCCATGGTATAATAAAGTCGAATAACGTCATTTTGGGGAGTTTCCCCCGGAGTTCCCTTTGAAATACAGAACCCGCGCCGCTCATCCCGGACGTTTTTCCGCGTTTGTCCTTGCGGCGGTCCTCCTCTGCCTCCTCCTTTCGGGATGCGCCGGGGAGGGGAGTCAGATCGCCCTGCTGCGGTCGGAATGGGACGACATCATGGAGTTCTTCGACGAGCAGCAGCCGGTGGAGAGCCGGGGATCCCTCCTGCCCGCCGACGATCCGGACGTCCCCGCCGTGCCGGCCCTGACCGCCCAGACCCATGTGGAGATCATGGAATCCGTCTACAACAGCATGACCAAGACCGCGTCCGTGGAATGGCTGGACGATCCGGTCTTTCTCTCCGCGTCCGGGAACGCGGCAGACCGGTCCGGCTACGAGGCGGTGCCCCGGTTCGCGGATCCCTCGGCGGCGGCGGTCTGCGCCATCCTCTCCGCCCACGGCATTTCCTCCGAGCTGCGCTACGTGAAGAATCCCGCTCCCGCCGGAGAGGCCGTGGCGCTCCGATACGCGGGCTTTTCCGACGAGAACGGCTACTGCATGAATCCGGCGGTCCCCGTCACCGTCTACGTCAGCGCCCAGAAGCCCGCGAAGTCCCAGCCCGATCCGTCGGCGGCCTCCGTGGTCTACCTGACCTTCGACGACGGCCCCACGGAATCGGATACGGAGCGGCTTCTGGACATTCTCGACACCTTCGGGGTCAAGGGCTCCTTCTTCACCGTGGGGAACAACGTGGACAAATATCCCGCCTCCGCCGGACTTATCGCGGACCGGGGCCACGACTTCGGATGCCACACCTACAGCCACCGGTACGAGGACATTTACGCCTCCGCGGACGCGCTGGAGAAGGAGGTGGAAGCCTGGGAGAAGGCGGCGGAGGGAGCCGGCGTCGAGTTTGGGGAGAACAAGCTGTTCCGTTTTCCCGGCGGCTCCGTGGGGCGATACTTCGACGAGGCGCAGGAGGCCGAGATGCGGGCCATGCTGGAAAAGCGCGGCTACCGGATCTTCGACTGGAACTCCGCCACCAACGACGGCGTGCTGTATCTCCGTCCCGAGGGTACGTCAGCCTTCGAATACATCCGGGACAGCTTTGAGGACACCTTCGCCCGCAGCTTGGCGGAAACCGGCGGCGCGCCCGGGGAGCCCCTCATCGTCCTCATGCACGAGGTGGTCCCGGAAACCGTGGATCTCATGCCCTGGCTCCTGAACCGACTGATCCGGGAGGGATACGCCTTCGGCAGTCTGGGCAGCTTCCCCGCCTCATGGACATTTGTCGAGCGCGGATACCTGGAGGAGGACGGCTGAGGCAGTCCGCTCCGGAATCCGACGGTCCGATCATCACTCAGAAAGAGGTGCGCTATGTACAACATCCGCTCCGTATGCTCCACCGCCGCCGTTCTTCTGGGCCTCGCGCCCTTCACCGACGCGCCGGTCATGGACGAGGTCGTCTCCCTGCTGCCCGGAAACGGGGCAAATCCACCGGCTGAGAGGCTTCTCATGTACAACCCGGACGCCGTGGCCTGGTGGATCTTTGAGAAATACCGGGATCTGCTGGCTCCCGCCCTGTCCATGGATCCGCTGGTGTTGAAAATGGAGTCCGTCATGCCCTCCGTCACCCCGGTATGCTTCGCCTCCATGTATTCGGGACTCATGCCGGCGGACCACGGGATCCGGAGCTACACCAAGCCGGTGCTGACGGTAAAGACCCTCTTCGACGCCATGATCGAGGCGGGGCTGAAGCCTGCCGTCTGCTCCACGGGCACCGACAGCGTGTCCATGATCTTCAGGAACCGGGACATGGACTACTTCATCTTCGACACGCCGGAGGAGGTCAACGCCAAGGCGGAGGAGCTGATCCGCGCGGACCGGCACCACCTGATCGTGGCCTACAACGGCAACTACGACGGCTCCATGCACCGCGTCGGTCCGGAGGGGGAGGACGCTCTGGCGGCGCTTTCCGCCAACGCTTCGGCCTGGAAGCGGCTCTGCGGCGCGGCTGAGGAGGCCTGGGCCGGAAAGCGCTGGGCTTCGGCCTTCGCCACGGACCACGGATGCCATCCGCTTCCCGACGGCAGAGGCTCCCACGGCGAGGACCGGCCCGAGGACATGAACGTGGTGCACATGTGGAGAAGCGGACGGTAAAGCACAGAATTCACAATAACCGAGATAACCGAAAAAACAGGGACCTTCCCCACAGCATAAGGAGGTCCCTGTTGCTTTTCATCCCGTCTCCCGGATTCTCTCCACGGAAGCGCATCGGCCGGTGTTCTCATCCAGGGAGAACAGGACCGCGTGGAGAGCGGGATTCCCCTCCGCGGGATCGAAACGGACCGGGGTGCGGACGGTGAATTTGTGGATCACGGCTTCCGTCTTCACCCCCAGGATGCCGTTCATGGAGCCGCACATGCCCACGTCCGTGATGTAGCCGGTGCCTCCCGGGAGGATCTGTTCGTCGGCGGTCTGAACGTGGGTATGGGTCCCGAAGACGGCGGAGAGCTTCCCGTCGAAATACCGGGCCACAAACAGCTTCTCGGAGGTGGCTTCGGCGTGCAGATCCAGAACGGAGAGCTCGTACCGCCCGCGCTCGGCCTTCAGGATCTTCGCCACGGCGTCGGCGGGAGGCGTCACGGGATCCATGTACACCACCCCGGCGGCGTTGATCACCAGCACCCGCGTACCCCGCACGTCCGCGATGAGATACCCGAGGCCCGGAGCCTCCGCGGGATAGTTGCAGGGCCGGATCAGGGCGTCCCCGTCGTCCAGGAGGCGCACCGCGTCCCTCTGTTTCCAGGTGTGGTTGCCGCCGGTGATCACGTCAGCGCCTGCGTCCAGCAGACGTTCGGCGGAATCCCTTGAAATGCCGTTGCCGGGGGCGGAATTCTCCCCGTTCACGATCACCAGATCGGCGCGGCGGGAGGAGGCAAGGTTCCTCAGGCGGCCTCCCCGTTCGAGGAAGCGCACGCCCTCCTCGCCCACCACGTCGCCCAGACAGAGAATACGGATCATACGGCCTCCTTGAAATTCATCGGTTTTTATCGTGCAGACGCACGGTATCCGCATAAAAAAGTCTCCCGAGGCGTCCGGCGACGGGAGACGGAATGACAGGCAGTCCTCCGGGATCAGTACGTCAGTCCCCGGCGGCGGCGGTTGTAGTCCGAGCGGGGGTTGACGATCTCGCGCCAGTCCAGATCCCCGTGGTCCAGGGCGCAGATCAGCACCTCGGCCGTGGCGATGTTGGTGGCCATGGGCACGTTGTGGACGTCGCACATACGGAACAGGTTGTGCTCGTTCTCGTCGAATTCCCGGTTGGGTGTGGTGCTCCGGAAATACAGAAGCACGTCGATCTCATTGTACGAAATGCGGGATGTGATCTGCTGGGCGCCGCCGTGAGAACCGGGCAGGAGCTTTTCGATCTCAAGGCCGGTGGCTTCCTGCACGTACTTTCCCGTGATGGAGGTGGCGCAGATATGGTGCTTCGACAGAATGCCGCAGTAGGCGATACAGAACTGGGTCATCAGCTCCTTTTTGGTGTCGTCGGCGATGAGGGCAATATCCATGGGGTACATCCTTTCCTTTCGTATATGATAACGGGAATTCTTCTCGTATTGGACAAGCAGGGTTCTTCAGAGAGCCAGCCTGCGCCGGCGGTACAGGGAGGGCATCCCCTCGAACAGGGGAACGTCGTAGCCCATGATCCGGCGGGCGATGTTGCGGCAGGCGGCGGTCACGGGCGAAGTCCGGGGAGGCAGCTCCCCTCTGTCCTGATACCGCTGAAGGCGGGGATCCCGCGGGATGACGCCCGCGCACTGGAGGGAGGAGGAGTCGATGATCTCGATGACGCCCGCGCGGTTCTCCCGCTTCACGGCGGAGAGATCGAAGGAACAGACGCAGAGGCGCATGGTCCCCGCTCCGCAGCGCTCCAGCCGCGACGCCGCGTATTCGGCCGCCCGGACGGAGGTCTGACTCTGGGAGGAGACCACCAGGACGAAGGGAAAACGGGACGCGGCGGCCGATGCCGTATCCAGACCGGCTCCTGTATCGCAGACCATCATGTCGAAGCCGCCCCACGCCGTCAGCCTGTCCAGCCCCTCCCGGATCAGCGCGTCCGCGCCGGTTTCCCGCTCCAGGGCCGCTCTCCGCATGGCTCCGGGGGAGGGCGCGGGAAGAAGCCTCAGCTCCGGCAGATCCTTCCACGGCGTCAGGACCGCGCGCTCCGGATCCGTTCCGCTCAGCACGTCGGCAAAGGTGAAGAGGGCCTCGTTCTGGCATCCGGTCAGAAGATCGAGACTGCGGCTGGTGTCGTCCAGGTCGCATAAGAGGACCCGCTTCCCCAGCCTCGCAAATTCGGCGGCCAGTCCCAGCGCGGCGGTGCTTTTGCCGACTCCGCCCTTGGACGACGCCACAAGCAGTCTCTCATAGCCCGGCATACGGCACCTCCCTGGGAAATCCGGATCCGCGCCTTGCTCCGGGCAAACAATCCGGTTAGTACATTATATCACCAAAACAATGCCATTGTCAAGTGCGTTTTTGCGCTTTTTATATAAAAATTTTTCTCTCCGCATAACCGCCGGCGCAGGATCCCGTGCGATTTTACCGCCATTTGCTCCAAACCTCTTGCAAAACGGAGGAATTTATTTTATACTGAAAGAAAAAACGCGAGGCAGAAGATGAACGACAATATGCGCTCCGTAACCTATACCGGCGAGGAGACCCCGGTTGCCCGACTGTCGGAAAACGCCCGCTGGCTCTGGCTGGATCCGGCGAAGCACCCGGACTCCTCCGCCACTCCGACCACCATTTTCGCCCCTCTCCCGGAGAACTTCCGGTTCACCGCCGTGGAGTTTGAAAAGACCGTGACCCGCCGCTCCCCGGCTCCGGGCGTCTTCCGGGTGACGGTATTCGCCGACCCGAAGTTCCGGCTCTTCGTCAACGGCACCTATGTGGGGACCGGTCCCGCGGCGGCCGGCGGAGACTATGCCAACACCCTGCCCATGCCGAAGCAGTACGTCAACCGGTACGACGTGCCGGTGGAGGGGAGGATGCTCCGGATCCGGGTCCAGGTCTGGAACGGATGCGCGGTCATGACCGACTACTCCACGGGCGTCTGCGGATTCATCCTCTCAGGCGTGATCGACGGGACCGAGGTGGTCACGGACGACACCTGGCGGGTGAGGGTCCTGCCCGGATACCGGGGGATCTCCGACACGGATCTCACCGCGGAGCCCGGTGAATGGGAGGCCCCGGCGGTGCTGGATGACGGTCCCTGGAATCCCGCGGATCCCCGGCTTCCGGCTCTGTGCGAGGAGCTCGTCCAGCCCGAGACCATCCGGCGGGAGACCATGGCCGGGGAGCAGGTCCTGCGGGTGTCCTTCGACCGGATCTATTCGGCCTATCTTCGCCTGACGGTGAAGAACGGCACCGGAAAAAGCGCGCTCATCCGCATCGGCGCGGCGGAGGGCAGGCCCGAGGACGTGGGCACGGCGCAGGTGACGGTTCCCTCCTCTGACGAGCCCGTGGAATACCGGGGCCTGCGGATGCTGAGCGTGGGAGCGGTCATCGTGCGCGCTCCGGCCGCCGCGGAGGTGTCCGTCTCCCTCTCCTACGCCCACTATCCGGTGGACAGGAACAACGAGGGGTATTTCCGGTGCCCGGACGAAAACCTGAACGACATTTACCGGGTGGGGAAATTCACCCTGGAGATGTGCCGTCAGAGCCTGCATCTGGACAGCCCCCTCCATCAGGAGACCCTGGGCTGCACCGGCGACTACGCCATCGAGGCCCTCATGACCCGGACCACCTTCGGGGACATGCGGCTGACCAGAGCCGATCTGATCCGGACGGCGGACTACCTCGTCATGACGGACGGGGTCATGTTCCACACCTCCTACAGCCTGATCTGGGTGACCATGCTGCGGGACTACGTGCGATGGACCGGCGACCGGGAGACCCTCCGGACCTGCCGCCCCGCCCTGGACATTCTGCTGAAGCGGTTCCGGAGCTATATCGGCGGCTCCGGCGTCATCGAGACCCCGCCCAACTACATGTTTGTGGACTGGGGCGAGATCGACGGCTTCCAGCTGCACCATCCGCCCATGGCGCTGGGGCAGACCGTGCTGAACGCCTTCTGGCAGGGCGCTCTCCGGGCCGCCGCCGATCTGTACCGCTCCGACGGATCCGCCGCTCTGGCGCGGGAGGTCAAAGCCGAGGCGGAGCGTCACCGGGGAGCGGCCGTCCGGGAGTTCTACGATTTCGAGAAGGAGCTGTTCACCGACGGCTGGCCGAAGGGAAAGCGGGATCCCGAACCCAATACGTGGCAGCCCGCCAATCCGGACAAAATCTATTACACCCGGCACGCCAACACCCTGGCGGTGCTCTTCGGCCTGGTGGACGGGCGGACGGCAAAGGCCCTTGCGGAGCGGATCCTGGTGGAGGACTGGCTGGAGCGGGACTCCGCCGTGGAAATCCAGCCCTACTTCATGCACTACGTCTGCGAGATGGCGGTGAAGACCGGGCTCTGGAAGAAGTACGGTCTCGGCCTCATGCACCTGTGGGACCGGCAGATCGAGGACTCCCCCAAGGGCCTGAAGGAGGGCTGGGGAGCCTTCCGCGGCGACTGCTCCCACGCCTGGGGCGGCACCCCGGTGTATCAGCTGCCCGTGCGGCTTCTGGGCTTCGAGATGCTGAAATCCGGGTTCCGGAAGTTCCGTCTGAAGCCGGAGCTTCTGGGGCTGGACTGGGTCGAGGCCGGGATCCCGACTCCCTGGGGCCTCGTCAAGGTCAGGGCGGACCGGTTCGGCTTGTCCGCGGAGGTCCCGGAGGTCTTCCGGCGCGCGGAGTCCGGACGGGGCGGCGGCGTTGTGTTCGAGCTGAAGGATGAGTGAGGCGGACGATGATTCTGGCATACGAAACCCGGGGAGAGCTGACCGAAAACCGGCACGATGGATGCGTCGCCGTGGTCGGGCCGGAGGGAATCCGGTACGGAGCCGGAGAATGGGGGGAGAATTACTTCTTCCGCTCCTCCTCCAAGCCCATCCAGGCCCTGCCCGTCCTGCTGATAGGACTGGACAAGGCGTACGGCCTCACGGAGGAGGAGTGCGCCGTCATGGCCGGATCCAACGCCGGGGAGCCGTACTGCTCCGCTGTAGTGGAGTCCCTTATGGAGAAGACAGGCGTCCGGGAGGAGGACCTGGTCATGGGACCCCGGTATCCCTCCCACGAGCCCACGAAATTCGCCCTCATCGCCCGGGGAGAGGCCCCGCGGAAGCTCTGGCACGGATGCACACCCAAGCACGTGGGCGCCATCCTGGTACAGCGGGCTCTGACGGGATCGGGCCGGGGGTATCATCTGCCGGATTCGGCGGCTCAGCGGCTGGTGCGGCACACGGTCTCCCTGTTCACGGACACGCCTTATGAAAAAATCCGGCTGGGCACGGACGGATGCGGCGTTCCGGTGTTCGGCGTGCCGGGGGACAAAATCGCCCTGTCCTTTCTCCGGCTGGCCCGGCCCGAGCGGATCCCGGAGCCTTACTTCGCGGCGGCTGCCCGGCGGATGACGGACCTCATGCACCGGTATCCCCATCTGATCCGGGGACGAAACTACCTCTGCACCAGGATGAACGAGGATCCCGGGGTGGTGGCCAAGGGCGGCGCGTCCGGAGTCTACGCCTTCGGGCTGAAAAAGGCCGGACTGGGCGTGATGCTGAAGCTGTACGACGGGACGGAAGCCGCCTGGCAGGCCGTGATCGCCCGGATCCTCCGCCAAATCGCGCCCCGGGACTGCCCGGACCTGCTCCGGGATCTGGAGACAATGGAGCTGACCGGGACCGTCTGCCGGGACATCCGATGCACGAACGGGGAGAAAATCGGGGAGTTGCGGGCGGATTTTGTCCTCGAAAAAATGTGAATTTCTGTTCTTTCTCACAGATTCACACAGACAAATGTGACGTTCTGAGAAAAAAGCCCTTGACAGTCCGGGGACTTTATGCTATGATGATGATGGAATTATACGGGTCCGCATGGGGGAGGAGCACACCATGAACATGTTTGAATACTTCGGTTATTTCGGGGAGGAATCCCGGGACGACCGGCTTCTGGAGACGGAGCGCGCGGTTCTGGCGCATCTGTTCGACAAATATCTTCCGAAATCCGGACGTCTCTTGGACTCCGCCGCCGGAAACGGTGAGAACGCCTTCCGGTTCGCCTCCCTTGGGTACGAGGTGACGGCGGGGGACCTGATCGCCGACCGGGTGGAAGCCATGCAGAACGATCCCCGGGCGTCCACGATCCGCGAGTTCTTCTGCGCCGCGCCCAGGAGCCTGGGCCGGTTCGACGACAGCTCCTTCGACATCGTGATCTCCCTGGGGGCCATGTACCACGCCCGGACCAGAGCCGAGCGGGAGGCCTTCGTGCGGGAATCCATGCGCGTGCTGGACGAGGGCGGGATCTTCGCCTACTCCTTCATGACGCCCTTTGCCATGACGGTGGGCCAGTTCATCTCCGCCGCCCTGTGCACCGACAGCCGCCAGAGGCTCCGGGAGTTCCGGAACCTGTCCACCGTGGAAAAGACCCACAGCGTGGAGATGTTCTCCGGGACCACCATGGAGGAAATCACGGATCTGTCCCGGGAATACGGGCTGGAGATCCTGACGGTGGCCTCCACCTACGGCGCGGTCTTCAGCATGGCCGACGACGTGGCCGCCATGAGCGATGAGGAATACGCAAGGTTCCAGAACGCCCAGATTGCCACATGCGAGGATCCCTTTGCCGCGCGCTACGCCATGCGGGGACTCTTCATCGGAAAGAAAAAGGCGCTGGACGATTTTGACTGAGCGTCCTTTCCTCAGTGCGGACGCAAGGCAAATCATCCGCTATCAGTGGAAAAGTTCTCCGGACCGTTCTATGGGACGGAGAGCTTTTTTCTTTTTCTTCTCCGGCCCGTGCGTTGACTTCCCTTTTGTTCCATGCTATACTGACCGCACAGACAAAGGAAGGGAGAAGAGGAATGAACATCGGAAACATGATCGCGGAATACCGGATGCGGAGCCGCATGACGCAGGAGCAGCTGGGGGAGCGGCTCGGTGTGTCCAACCGGGCCGTCTCAAAATGGGAGTGCGGCGAATCTCTGCCGGGCGCCGACATGATCCCGGCCATAGCGTCCGCCCTGAACTGCACGCCGAACGATTTATTCGGGATCGGGGGCAAAGACAAGCCGTCGAACACATCCGAGCTGCCCGATCTGATCGGAAAAGCGGTGCGGGACGCGCTCGAAGAGGTACTGCCGGACGCGCTCGGGGACGTACTGCCGGACATGCTGCAGGATCTCTTGAATTCCCGGATCCTGGAGCGGATGGACGGGGACGGCGGGAGCGGAGAACCGGACGGGTACAGCCTGCTGGTTTCCGGCCCCGAGGGGATCGCCCGGTTCCGCGGAGAGGCCGACGTTACTGAACTGTTCGGACGGAACAACTTGTTTCTGCTGCGCGTGTTTTCTGACAAAGGAGCCTTCGGCGTCAGACGATACGACAGCAGAGAAGAAGCGGAGCGAGGGCTGACGCAGGTGTTCGACGCCTACAAAAAGAGACTCGCGAGCATTTCGCTCTGAGCGCTTCCCCATTAGAGACAAAAAGCCCCCGGGCGGG
>CACYWX010000094.1 GCA_902778205.1 uncultured Ruminococcus sp.
GATCTGCTGGCAAAGCTGGCCTGCGGGATCGCTCCAGTCCTCCTCGCCGTATTTGTAGCAGGCGTGGGACACCCAGAGCTTGATATTTGTCCCGTCCAGCCGGTCGTTCCACCAGCGGAGCACCGTGTCGAAGGGCGCCTGGGAGGTCTCGAAATCCCAGTAGATCTGGGGGGAGAGGAAGTCGATATACTCGCCGTCGATCCAAGCCGTGGCGTCGCAGTAGAGGGACTTGTAGGCCTCGAAGGACCGGGTTTCGGAGCCGCCGTTCTTCCCGTCGTCGTTCTGCCAGACACCGTAGGGGGAGACGCCGAAAAGACACTCCGGGTCGATGAAGCGCACCACCTCATGACAGCTCTCGATGAGCCGGTTGATGTTGTCCCGCCGCCAGTCGCCGACGTCGGTGAAATCCCCGCCGTACTGCCGGAAGGCGTCCCCGTCCTCGAAATCCGCACTGCCCGAGGGATAGGGGTAGAAATAGTCGTCGAAGACCACGCCGTCCACGTCGTATTTCGTGACGATCTCCCGCACACCGTCCGTGACGAACTGCCGCACCTCGGGGAGCCCGGCGTTGAAGTACAGCCGCCCGTCCGCGTAGGCCACGGTCCAGCCGGGATGCTCCTTCGCCGGATGGCCGTCGGGCAGGACGGAGACGTCGGTGCCCGTCAGGGTCGCCCGCAGGGGATTGACCCAGGCAAACACCCGGATGTTCCTAGGCCGTGCCGTCTCCACCAGATACCGGAGGGGATCGAAGGTCAGGGTCCCGGAGGTGGAGAGGGCCTGGGACACGGGGAAGAGGTCGCTGTCGTAGAGGGCGTCCGCCGCGGGCCGCACCTGAAAGAAGATCGTGTTCAGCCCGTTTTCCTCCAGCACGGAGAGGATCTCGTCCAGCTCGGCTCTCAGCTCGTCCGCGGACAGGTCGGTCCGGGAGGGGTAGTCCAGATTCCAGACGGAAGCGATCCATACGCCGCGCACCTCGGAATCCGGGTCGATCAGGCGTCCGGCCTCGATCATGGGGGCGGGGGCGGGCTCGGGGGGCATGGACATATCGGGGAGCTCCTTTTTCCGGCAGGATGAGAACAGATGGGGCAGGAGGCAGAGGGTCAGGATCAGGAGGAGTGGGAGCGGAAGGCGGCGTTTCTTCAGCATGGGACTTCCTTTCGCGGGCGCTTTTTTCGACACTTTTTTCATTTTATTGTACCACAGAACCCGGTCCATTGCAAGGGGTGATTTTCGGACCGCACCATGCCTATGCGGCCGGAGGGAGGGTTATGAATCAAAAAAGGGAATGCCGCATCCGCTCCCGGAAAGGAGCAGCGCGGCATTCCCGAATCATTCAGTCCTCGAACATCTCCGTCAGCCGGACGACGTCCATATAGTCAGCGGGATCCACAACCTTCCCGCCCACGGAGAGCTCGAAGTGCAGGTGGTTTTCCTCCGCGCTCTCGATCAGGGCGGTTTCCCCGGACGCGCCGATCACCTGGCCGGAGAGGACCTTGTCGCCGGCCTTGGCGATGTTGACGCTCTCCTCCGACAAGCCGGCGTACCGGGTTTCGGCTCCGCCGTCGTGGGAGAGGGTCACGGTCCAGCCCATCATGGGATCCTTCGCCACGGATTCCACGGTGCCGTCCGCAGCCGCCAGAACGGGAGTCCCGGGCGCGCAGGCAAAGTCGATGCCCCGGTGGACCCGGTAGTCGTTCATGGTGGCGGAGAAGACGGGCACGGCCAGGGAGCAGTCCTTCACCGCCACGGCGTTTTCAAGGGGAGCGCGGAATACCGGGGGCAGATCGGCCTCGGCGGAGGTGGGCACTACCATCTCATCGGTCTGAGCGGCTTTATCCTCCGGGACCGGCTTTCCGTCGGAATCCCCGGGTTCGGATCCGGACTTCGAGAGGGCGTCCTCGGCGGATTTCTTCTCCTGCCCGGTCTTTTCACTCCCGTCCTTCGGCGTTTCCGGGGCGGGGGAGGAGGTCTCGCTGTCTGTATTTTTGGAGGCCCTGTCCTCGAGCTTCTGTCCCACGGGGGGCACGTCCTCCGTCGGGGGCTTGGCCTTCCGGTTGGCGCCGGAGGTCAGGGCGATGAGTCCCACAAGGGAGGCGATGAGGAGGATGAGAGCCGCCGTCAGGATGCGGTTCTGCTTTTTCGCGTTGGTGGTCATGGGGATTCCTTTCTTCTGTCTGTGGATTGGTCGGGGGTAGTATGGACGGAAGAAGGAAGCCTTATGCGCGATGAGAGGGAATGTCCCGGGAAAAATGAAGACTGCCGGCGGGCGGTTCCGGGCGGATCAGGTCATGAAGGGCGCGGGATCCACGTATTCGTGCCGCACCTCCGAAACGCCGCGCTCCGTGATCACAAGGACCGTGCCGCCGTTGAGGGAGGGCTCCCAGTAGCATCCCGGACCGGCCTTGAGGCTGTAGACGAAGGTCACGCCCCGCCAGCGGATGACGGTGTTGTTCACGTGGTCGTGCCCGGCGATGAGAAGCTTCGTGGAGCCGCATTCCAGAACGGCGTCCAGCATGCCCTCGTCGGCGGGATAGCTGCCGATGCCCTCGTGGCGCACGCCGAAGGAGGACTCATAGCCGGGATTCCACACCTCCGGTCCCTCCGCCATGGCGGGCGTCACGGATTTCGGATCGATCCCCGCCTTTTCCGCCGCCGCATGGGCCTCCCGATAGGCGTAGATCGGGATGTGCATGAGAAGGGCGGTGTCGGAACAGCCGTCCTCCTTCAGCACGGCGGTCTGCTCCCGGTACCAGTCGATCTGCTCCGGCCACAGCTTTGCCCATGCCTCGGTTTCCTCCCCCTTGTCATTGACATAGGGGGCCCGGTCGTGGGAGTCCATGACGATGACGCCCGCCGCGGGGACGCCGTTTTCCTCGATCCGGATCACGTAGTTGCCGTTTCCGAGATTTGCCGGTCCCCGCTCGTAGAGGCAGAGGGGATGGGTCAGGTACCGCTTCACCACGGACTCCACGCGCTCCGGTCCGCCCTGATTGTCGTGGTTGCCCCACATGGGAGCCCACGGAACGCCGCAGGAGTCCAGAAAATCCGCCAGGGCGTCGTAGGCACGGTCGTTTCCTGCCCAGGCCAGATCCCCGGACACGGTGATGAGATCCGGGGAGAGTCGGCGGACCAGCTCCCGCACGGTGCCCTCGAGGATCCGGCGGTTCGGATGGCCCTCGTCCCATTCGTTGTCCCCCAATTGGGGATCGGAGAGGTTCAGAAGGATGAAATCCTTCCCGGGTGTTTTCCTGAGTGTGAGCATGGGATGCCTCCGGTTTCGTGTTTTTCCTCATTATAGCAAAGCGGGAGGAAAATGTCAAAGGGGAAGCGGGCCGTTCTCTGCTTTTCCCGACGCGGAGGGAGGATGGCTTGACGAGGGGCGCGGAGCGTGGTATAATGATAAACGTCAAATTCTGCCCCAAGGAGCCCCTGTCCATGACCCGTTCTGCCGTTCGTGCCGCCGCCTTGCTTTTGTCCGTCCTGCTTCTGACCTCCTGCGCCGTGAATCTGCGTCCCGCGGAGCCTGTGATCCCGGAGGATCCCGCCCCGGAGACCGTCACCGCGGAGCCTCTGACCAATCCCGCCGGGGAGACGGAGGAGCCGGTGCCGGAAACGAATGAAACAGAGACGGAGACGGATGAGCCGGAAACGGAGGCTCCGGAGGACGTTCAGCCCGATGCTCCGGAACCGGAAGAGCCCGATCCGGAGCCGGAGCCCGAACCGGTCAATCCCGATCCGGAGGAACCCGATTCCCGTTCCCCCTTTCCCGGCGGAGCCGCCGAGGGAGATGTCTGGACCGACGAGGGACTGAAGCTCCGGTTCGTTCTGCCCGGGGACGACTGGCGGTTTGCGGATCAGAGGGAGCCGGACACCGACGCGGAAGCCCTGCCCGACGGGACCTTCTACGCCATGCAGGCCCAGTCGGAGGCCGGTTCCACCGTGCTGATCATGGGACGGCGGATCCCGGAGCCCGAGGACGGGGAGGAGAGCGTCACCCTGTCGGAGTACGTCCGGATCCTCGCGGAGGGCATGACGGAGAGCGGAGGGGAGGACGTTTCCGTGGAGGCCGGGGAGCGGGAGGAGGCGGAGCTGGCCGGGGAGACGTGGCTTCTGGTCCCCTTCCGGCTGGTCTGGCCCGGGGAGGCTGAGAGCCGGAGCCTGTGGTACACCCGGGAATGGGACGGATGGTTCGTGACCGCGGCGGCGACGGCCTCCCCAGCGGACCGCTTCGACGCGGAGACGATTTTGTCCATGCTGACCGCTCCGGACGCGCCCCTGCCGGAGAAGCCCGGTGTGCCGGACGCGCCCGCCGTGTTCGCCTGGGGGAGCGATTCCCTGGAGAACGGGAGCTATCGGAATTCCTTCGCCGGGATCCGGGTGACGGCGGCGGAGGGCTGGACCTTCATGACGGAGAAGGAGCTGGCGAAGCGGAACGATCTGCACGTGGCGGCGGACGCGGACAGCCGGGAGATCGCCGAGGCAGCGGACCGGGAGAGCGCGCGCTGCGTCATGCACCTGGAAAACGGGGACGGCGCTTCCGTGGAGCTGTCCTTTATCCGGGCGGAGGCCTTCGGAGAGGGAGGCTGGGAGCAGTACGCGGGATTTCTGGTTGACAATCTGCTGAAAAGCGGGGAGGCCGCGGGATTTTCCATGAGCGCCGCCGACGGGGAATGGGCGGAGCTGGCCGGGGAGCGCTGGTTCGTCCGGATCGTCACCTATTCCGCCGGGGGCTACGCCGTGGGACAGCGGATGCTGCTGTGGCGTCCGGTGGAAGGGGAGCTGGCGGAGCTGACTCTGGACAACGGCGCATGGACGGACATCCCCCTGACCTCCATGACGGCCATGATCTCCCGGGAGGAGCCCGCCGGGGATTGACGGATCCCGAAAAATATATCAACAAAAACCGCGCGGCCTGTCCGGATGGAAACGGAGGCCGCGCGGTTCTGCGTTATGGGAGTTTTTTCGTGTCTTTCGACCGGGCGAGGGATCACGGACTTATTTCATGATCCCGGGGAAGAAGAGGCCGAAGCGAGCATGTCTGGGAGCGGAGGGCTCCACGGGGACTGAGACGGCGGTCACGGGCGGGGTCTGACCCTCCTCTACGGCGTCCACGGTCTCGTAGAAGAGCTCCGGCTCACCCGTGACGGGACGGATCAGCAGGCATTCGGAGAAGGTGAAGGAGCCGCCCTCCTCCGCGGTGAGCTCGATGCGGTAGAAGGCGTATTTTTCCGCCTTTTCCCAGCCACCCTCCGGCTCGGTCATATGGAAGATGCGCCATTCGCCGGTACGCACCACGGGGGAGCGCATGGAGAGCGGCGTCCATTCCTTTTCGGTGGAGTCGTTGGTGCCCCAGACCCGCACGGTCAGCACGGTCTTCTCAGTGGAGGAGGTCACCAAAGCGAAGGAGGACAGAGCCTGGGGGATGCCGGAGGCGGTGCGGAGCGTGAAGGTCTTCGTTTCGCTCTCCGCGTCATAGGTCAGGACAAGGCCCGTCGTCGTATCGTCGTCAAAGAGAACAGCGGTGTCCTCGCCGCTGTCGGCCATGGAGGATGTGACGGGAAGGGCGGTCATGCCCTCGGCAATCACCGGAATGGGTTCTGCGGTCTTGTCGGGGACCGGAGGCTTCGCGCCGGTGCCCTGAGCCGATACGGTGACTGCCAGAAGGGCGCAGCAGAGGGCGGCGGTCAGCATGCGGACGGTGTGTTTCATCATGGAATTGATCCTCCCGGGGTAACGGATTGTCTGATTCATCATACCACATTCCGCCGGATTTGGCAAGGGAGCAGGCGAAACTGTAATATTATTGTAATGTAAGAAAACGGTGTAAACGATTTGTAAATTTCCGCCGGGCCTCCTCCTCCGCCCTCCGCCGGGTGGTATAATATCCGCGCCGGACCGGCTTTTCCCCGATAAATCCGGGAGAACGCCGGACGGATCCCTCACGGAAGGAGCAGACGCCATGCCGCACATCCCGCAGTCCGATACCGCCCATATTCCCGTGCTGACCTTCGAGGAAGCGCTGGCGCAGAGATCGGAGAGCGCACTTTACGACCGATCCCGCTGGCTGTACGTGCCGGATTTTTATTCCGAATACCGGTACATCCTTGGGACCAGGGGAAAGCGTCCCCTCATCGCCGTGGGGATCAATCCCTCCACCGCCGCGCCGGACGACCTGGACAACACCTTAAAGTCCGTGGAGCGGATCGCGCATTCCTCCGGCTACGACAGCTTCCTCATGTTCAACGTCTACGCCCAGCGGGCCACGGATCCCGACGCCATGGAGCGGACGTTCAATCCGGATCTGCATCGGGAGAACATGAAGGCCTTTTCCTATCTGCTGGACCTCTGCGGGGAGACGCCGGACGTTTGGGCCGCCTGGGGGACCATCATCCTCAAAAGGCCCTGGCTGGCGGACTGCGTGCGGGACATGGCCGGGATCGGGCTGGAACGCGGCGTCCGGTGGTTCACCTGCGGTCCGCGCTCCAAGAAGGGCGGGCATCCCCATCATCCCCTCTATCTCAGAAGGGACGCGCCTCTGGATCCCTTCGACGTGGAGGCGTATCTGGATTCCCTCTCTGAGGAAAATTAAAAATCGATAAGAAAATATCGAAAAACGATAAAAACAGATTGACAGCCCCGCCCTTCGGTGGTATAATGTCCCTGTACACAGGACGGCTGAGGCCTGCGAAAGGAGAGATTCGATTGACAGAGGAAGAGATCCGGACCGGCGGATCCGGGATGGAACCGGAAAACGCGGCTCCGGAGGAAGAAAAGACGGTTTCCGCGCCGGAGACGGATGCCGATGACACGGCTGAGACCGTGACAGCGGACGATGAAGCGGAACGGACGGAACCCGACAGCCCGGAACAGACGGCCGGGCCCGGGGCCCCGGAATCCGGAACGCCTGCCGGGAACGCGCGGGAGGGTCTGTTCGGCGAGGCTCCCGCTCATCCCCTGGCCGGGGTCCGGGAGGAGCGTCCGGAGGTCCCGCGTCCGGCGTCCGGCATTCCCGCGGTGGGATGCTACGGGCTGACCAAGCGGTTCGGGGAAACGGAGGCTCTTTCGGAGCTGAGCGTGGAGCTGCCCGCGGGGAAGATCATCGGCCTGCTGGGGCCCAACGGAAGCGGCAAGACCACCTTCATCAAGATCCTGGCGGGGCTTCTGACGCCCACGGCAGGGGAGGCGCGGATCTGCGGGGAGGTGCCCGGCGTCTCCACCAAGGCCATGGTGTCCTATCTGCCGGAGCGGATGTACTTCGATCCCGGCATGCGGGTGCGGGAGTGCGTGGCCCTGTTCCGGGACTTCTACAAGGACTTTGACGAGAGCCGCGCCGTGGGGATGCTGTCCGCTCTGAGCGTGCCCATGGACCGGAAGCTGAAGACCCTCTCGAAGGGCACGAAGGAAAAGGTCCAGCTGGTGCTGGTCATGTCCCGGCGGGCGAAGCTCTATCTGCTGGACGAGCCCATCGGCGGCGTGGACCCTGCCGCGCGGGACTATATTCTGTCCACCATCGTGGCAGCCCATGATCCCGGCGCGACGGTGCTGATCTCCACCCACCTGATCCGGGACGTGGAGCCGGTGCTGGACGGGTTCCTCTTCCTGGGCGGAGGACGGTGCGTCATGAGCGGGGAAGCGGAGGCTGTTAGGCGCGAATCCGGCAAAACGCTGGACGAGCTGTTCCGGGAGGTGTTCAGATGTTTCTGAAGCTGTTCAAGCACGATTTCAGGGGCCTCGGGCGCTGGCTGGGGCCGGTGATGATCGGCATCGGCGGCGCGGCGGTGCTGGGGTTCGTCAATATGCTGGTTCTGGGCGGAGCCGGCCGGGGCATGGATAATCAGAGACCGGGAGCCGAGGCGCTTCTGGCGGCGTCCCTGGGCGGCACCGCTCTGATCGCCATGGCTCTGGCGGCAGCCGCCACGGTCATTGCCGTGCTGATCTTCGTGCGGTTCTACAAGTCCATGGTGACCGACGAGGCGTACCTGACCTTCACCCTCCCGGCGACGGCGGGCCAGCTGATCGGATCGAAATTCCTCTCGGCGGCCGTCTGGGCCCTGATCGGGGGAGCGGTGACCGCGGCGGCCTGTCTGGCGATCTTCTGCGGCATCCTGATCTCCGGCGGGGAGGACGCCCGGGATTTCTTCAGCTACTTCTGGAAGGATCTCGGTGAGGTGCTCTCGGAGAATCTCGGCACGTTTCTGCTGTTCCTGCTGTTCACCGTGTCCGGGGTGATCCGCTCCTACTTCCAGATCTCCTGCGCCATCCTCTTCGGCGCGTCGGTGGTAAGGAAGAACAAGGCGCTGGCCGCGGTGGGCATGGTGCTGGCCGTGAATTTCGTTCTGAACCTGATCCTGTCCGCGGCGGGCGTCGCCGGACTTCTGCCGTTGGTGTTCAACCTGAGCTACGGGGTAAGCGCTGAAGGGATGCCCGTAGAGGCCTCCCTCTGGATCCAGATCGCCCTGAACGCCGTTCTCACCGCCGTTTTCTGGTGGTGGAGCTGGCGCATTGCGAAAAAGAGCGTCAATATCGAGTGAAAGCAGTCCCGCTCCTCCTTCCCGGGGGAGGCGGGATTTTTCTCTTGACAACGGCGGCGCGTTCTGCTATACTGTGGAACGAAATCTGTAAAAGAAGGGGTTTTACATATGGAGATCAATCTGAGACGGGTCAGGGACATTGTGTCCATCAAGCGGACCATCTGGTCCAACTACGACCGCTTCCGCACGCTGAGCGTGTTTTATCTGGAGCGGAACGAGGTGCTGGACAGAATCTGCGCCATGCCGGAGGAGGAGATCGCGAAGATCGCGGCGGAGTGCCGGGAGGGAGGCGTGCGCTGGCGCGGCTTCACGAAGCACATGAACAGGATCGAGTCCGCGCTTCTCGGGGACCGGGAGATCGTGGACATGGGACAATCCGACGAGCGGGCCTTCGACACGGTGGCGGGCGTTCCGGCCGGGGAGTTTGTGAAGATCCGGGAATGCGCGTCCGGCGTGTCGGTATCCTTCAACGTGACGGGAACCTTCGATCTGCTCCAGCGCGGAAACCGGAACGGCTGCTGTCAGATCCGGAATCTGAAGGTGACGCCGGAGACGGAATTCACTCTGGTGAACGAGCTTCTGCCCTACTGGGAGGACCGGTATTCCCTGGCGCTGAAGAGTCCGGAGCTGTCCTTCGCCCTGACGGTGGAGGATCCGAAGCTGGGCAAGAAGGGCTCGGCCTGCGCCCGTCTGTACGTGATGGACGAGAAGCGGATCGCGGCGGACGACCTCGGGAAGTACACGGACTCAGCACCCCTGACGCTGTGGATCAATCCGTGAGTTGATCGTGTGTTCACACGATGGAGGAAGGAAACGCTCCGCGTTTCCGAATTGAATGCCCTGCGCAGGGCGGGCGCGGGGGAGGGGACCCATCTCAAGCCGAAGGTGCCCCTCCCGGAGGTCCCCCTTGGCCGGAGAGCATAAGCCTTACCTCTCAGCTCTTTAGTCAAAGTATGATTGTGCATCCCAAATCCTCACGCGAGCCCGATGCGTCAGTCGAAACATGCAAAGAACTGCTTCAAAACCGCAGTTTTTTGGTTTCGTCGGGAGCCTCGGAAACAGAGATCGAAACGCGCATTGGACAGGAAGGCTGATTTTGTGATTTGCTATTCTGCAAAGGCGAACTTAACTCCGCGAAACTGAACTATCCGTTTCGTCTTTCCTTCAACGCGACCGTGTAATGGACGCGCGTTTTGATGGCTAAATGATTAGGCTGTGGCATGGAGTTCGCGCATTCGATAGCTCTAT
>CACYWX010000095.1:0-9755 GCA_902778205.1 uncultured Ruminococcus sp.
CGTCCAGTCTCGTTTTCTTCATAGAGCGCTCCTTCGTCAATCGTAATCCAGCAGGACCTCCCGGTTGGTGCCGTAGAAGATGTCGCCGTGACCGGAGATCAGACGGCAGAACTCCTCGAACCGCTCCCAGTCGCCATGAATGTCGAATTCGTAGGCATGTCCCCAGATGTAGTAGATCTGCGGCTTGTCCGGCTTCAGGCTGACGAACCGCTCCCCCAGCTCAAAGAGGGCATCCCATTCCACGTGGTGGTACACGGTGGGATTGAAGATGATGAGGTCGGACTGGAGGTCGAAGGAATGGGTGGAGGTGGTGGTGCGGGCGTAACGGATGCCGGTGCGGGTGCGGATCAGGTCGGCCACGTGCTCGTTCATCACGTGGGTGCCGCCGGGATACGCCATGCCCACCACCTCGTATCCCGCCAGCTCCGACAGGGCCAGCCTGTCCTCCTCCACCTCCCGCACCACGTCCTCGTCGGACAGGCTTGACAGGGCCGGATGGGTGAGGGTGTGGGCCGCGATCTCGTGCCCCGCGTAAATGGCGCGCACCTCGCAGGCTCTCGGCTTCACATGGGCCACGGTCACGTCCTCCCGGATCAGGGAGCCCGGCTTCCCGAGAAGTCCCGAGTTGAGATTGAAGGTGCATTTCAGTCCGTACTTATCGAACAGGCGGATCAGCCGCTGATCCTGGGTCACGCCGTCGTCGTAGCTGAAGGTGACGGCTTTCATTTTGCCCTGAAACATGATTCAGTCCTCCGTAGTGAAATCAGATGGATGAGGTTCCTCCGTCCGGGATTCGGAGCAGGCCTCACGGAACCGGTCCAGAAACCGCGCCGACGCCTCCCGGCTGATTTCCAGCTCCGGATAAAGCATATCGAAGGCGTGGATGTCCGTATCGTATAGATCGCATTCCGCCGGGACTCCCGCTTCCCGCAGGCTCCGCACCCAGGCCAGCGTCTCGTCGCGGAAGGGCTCGCCGGTCCCGACGAAGGTATAGCAGGGCGGCAGACCGCGAAAATCCACCAGCCGGGCCGGAGAGGCATAAGGAGAGACGTCCTCCTTCGCGTCCCCGCGCAGATAGAGGCGCCAGCCCAGATGATTCCGGCGGGTATTCCAAATCCTTCCGTGATTGTCCCGGGAGGAGGCGGTGTCGCGGTTGTCCAGCATGGGATAGAGGGGCATCTGAAAGGCCACCCTCACCTCCCCGCTGTCCCGCGCCCGGATCGAGACCGCCGCGGCAAGGCCTCCTCCCGCGCTCTCCCCGCCCACCATGATCCGATCGGATCGGATCCCGAGCTCCGCCGCGTGATCTCTGAGCCACAGCAGAGCGGCATAGCAGTCCTCCAGAGCGGCGGGATACGGGGAGAACAGGGCGAGCCGGTATCCGGGCGACACGACCACGGCGCCGCACTCCCGGCAGAGGTCCGCGGCCCGGGACATATACGCCATTTCCTTCATGCCGGTCATGTATCCGCCCCCGTGGATCCAGAGCACGCCCGGGACGTCTTTCCGCGGTTCCTCGGGCTCAAGGATCAGCAGAGGGACCCGGCCCGCCTTCGCCTTCCGGACGCGGATGCCCTTCGGCGGCTTCAGTTGTATCTTCATGACGGATCCCTCTCCGGGTGCTTCAGCAGTTCGATCAGCTCCCGCCAGTCCCGGATCCTCAGCATGGGAAAGCCGGGATCGGGAACCTCTTCCTCCGCAAAGCCCTCGTACAGCACCGGGAAGATCCCCGCGCCGTGGGCCCCCATGACGTCGGCCCTCATGCTGTCCCCGCAGAACCAGACCTCCCCGGGAGAGAGTCCCGCCTGATTCAGGGCAATTTCGAAGAGCCGCGGGTCCGGCTTGCGGATCATGTAATCGGCGGAGGACAGGACGCATTCGAAGCGGTTCCCGGGCAGAAGCCGGTCCAGACGGTTCCGCAGGGCCTCCCCGGACCAGCCGTTGTTGCTGACGACGCCGGTGCGGATGCCCATCCGATTCAGCCGGTCCAGCAGCTCGTCCGCGTGGGGGACCACGGCTCCTGGACTGGCGGCGGTCCAGAAGACGATCTCATGCCCGAGGGGCGTCAGATCCAGCTCGATGCCCAGATGCCCGAAGGCCAGATGGTCGGCGGTGGTACACGGGATCTCGTACCCCAGCTCCTCCCGGACGCGGTCCACCTCGGCGAACACCGCGTCGATCTCCCGCTGAACGTCCTCGGCGGTACAGCGGTTTGGATTCTTCACGGCGTGCTTCAAAAGCTCCCGGTTGCCGCGGAGGGAGTCCCAGTCCGGCTCGTACAGCAGGGTGTGGCCGTAGTCGAACAGGATCATGGACGGGCGTTTCGTCATCGGCGGGCCTCCTTCGGATTGTGCGGATATTCCTCCGGTATTATAGCAAAAAAACCCCGCCCGCGCAAGCTTCTGCCGCAACTTCCACGAAAAAACGAGGAATTGTCCCCGTTTTTTATGGCAAAGTTCCGGATTTCCCTTGAAAATCACGGCGCGGGATGGTATGATAGGGACAGCCAATCCCAATTCAAAGAGAGGATCGCACCCATGAAACGAACGCTTTGCCTTCTGCTTTCGCTGCTGCTGGCCGCATCCGCCGTCTCCTGCTCCGCGTCCACGGAAAACGCGGAAGGAGAAACCCCGGAGGCCGGCGGCGCGGTCCAGCCCTCCGCGGTACAGGAAACGGAGCCAGAGACCGAGAAGCCGTATCTGGACAATCTGCCGGACGATCTGAACTTTCAGGGCGAGACCTGCAATATGCTGATCCGGAGCGAGCGCATCGCCGACATGTTTCAGGAGGAGCTGACCGGCGAGGCTGTGGCGGACGTGCTGTACGACCGGGCCGTGCGGCTGGAGGACCGGCTGGAGACCGTCTTCACCAACGTGACCCTGCCCTCCGATTCCGGTCAGTGGAAGAGCGCCATCGCGGGATCCGTCCAGGCGGCCGACGGGGCGTACGACATCGTGTTCCCGGACTACTGGTGGGGCATCGAGCTGGGCGGGTACTACCTGAACCTGCTGGAGGCTCCGTATCTGGATTTCGCTCAGCCCTGGTGGTGCGCCGGATGGAACGACAACGACACCTTCTACGGCAAGCTGTACACGGCCGTGGGAGACTTCAGCCTGGACCTGGTGGTCAATACGGAGGCCGTCTTCTTCAACAAGAGGCTGATTGCGGACAACGGACTGGAAGATCCCTACGAGCTGGTGAAGGAGGACCGCTGGACCTCCGACGCCATCGTGACCATGAGCGAGACCGCCCTGCGGGATCTGAACGGCGACGGACAGTACAAGCCCACCGACGACCTGTACGGCCTGATCTACAATCTCCACGGCGGGCGCGGCTTCCTCTACGCCTACGGCATGAAGCTGGGGACGAAGACGGCGGACGGCGGCTGGGAGATCAATTATTTCAACGATCAGTTCGTGCGGATCTACGAGACGGTCTTCCGCATGCAGAACGAGACGCCCTCCGTGTTCTACAACAGCGCGGGCATCGACATGGTGGGGCGCTTCTCCTCCGGGAACCTGCTGTTCCTGGTCTCCACCCTCGGCACGGCCAGAGGGACTTCCATGCGCGAGATGGAGGACGACTTCGGTCTCGTGCCCTATCCGAAGCTGGACGAGAGCCAGGCGGACTTCATCTCCTTCAATCTCGGGACCTCCTACGCGGCGATCCTCAGAAGCGTGAAGAACGTGGAGCTGTCCGCGGCAGTTCTCGAGGCCCTTTCCGCCGAAAACCACAAGTCCGTGGTGCCGGTGCTCTACGAGGACGCCCTGAAGGAAAAATACTCCCGGGACCAGACCACGGCCGAGATGCTGGACATCCTGAGCCGGACCATCTACTACGACTTCGCCTTCGTGAACGACGCGGCCCTGTCCGCCCTCTGCAACGTGTATTTCAATGCCATAGCGGACAAGAGCGCGGACGTGGCCTCCAAGTTCAAGGCGACGGACAAGATGAGCCAGAAGCTGCTGGGCAAGCTGCTGGATTCCTACAAGGACTGAGCCATGAGGAGCGTTTTCAGGCTTCTGCTCCCGCCTGTTCTGGCCCTTCTTCTGATGACGGCGGACTCCTGCTCAGGATCGGCGGATCCCTCCGGCATCCTTCCGGAGACCGCTGACACGGAAGCGGAGGAGCGGGAGATTCCCGAAATCCGGCTGGCGGAGGACGGGAGCACGGAGTTCCGGCTGGTATACGACGTCGACGTGCCGGACGCTCTGCGGGGGCTGTATTTCTCCATCCGGGACGCGTTTCACGAGCATCTCGGAGCGGAGCTTCTCCCATACGACGATTATCAGAAGGAGCTGTCCTTTGAAATCATCGCGGATTCGTCCCGCCGGGAGCTGTGCCGCGAACTTGCGGATGGGCTCGGCGAGGGCGAATATGAAATCAAAGCTTTTCCCCGGGAGGACGGCGGCGCGTCAGTCGTGCTTGCCTGCCGGGGAGAGGCTGCCCGGATCGCGGCGGTGGAACGGTTCATCGATGAATGCGTTGTGAACCGGGGAGGCGTCGTTCCGGGAGATCTGGATCTGAAAGGAAAATGCGGTATGAACGATCTGATTGTCACCTCCTCCATTCCCCAGCTGAGGGATCCCTGCGTGCTGGTCGAGGACGGGGTTTATTACGCCTACGGGACCGGATGGCACTGCTGGAAGAACGACAGCGGCTCCCTGTCCGGCGCATTCCGGGATCTGGGGCTCTGCGTGGAGGTCCCCGCCGACGCGGACACCAACTTCTGGGCGCCGGAGGTCCACCGGTATCAGGGGAAATACTATATGTTCACCACCTACAAGTCCAGAAGGACCGGGCACCGGGGATGCTCGATCTTCTGCTCGGATGGTCCGGAGGGTCCCTTCCGGGAGATCACGGACGGACACGCGACGCCCAAAAACTGGGACTCCATCGACGGCACCTTCTATGTGGATGAGGACGGGCAGCCCTGGATGATCTTCGTTCACGAATGGACCTCCACGGAGGACGGCGTCGGTCGGATGGCGGCGGCAAAGCTGTCGGAGGATCTGACCGGATTCGTCTCCGAGCCCATAGAGCTGTTCCGGGCGGACGATCCCTCCTGGGCCCGCGGCAATGTGACGGACGGATGCTGGATGTACCGCTGCTCCACCGGCGAGCTGCTCATGCTCTGGTCCAACTGGGATTCCGCCGGGTACTGCGTGGGCATCGCGCGGTCCGACAACGGACGGGTGGACGGCAAGTGGACCCAGGACAAGGCCCTGCTCTACTCCAAGGCCATGACCGGAGACTATGACGGTGGCCACGGGATGCTGTTCACCGACACCGACGGACGGATGTACCTCTCCATCCACGCGCCCAACAACGCCACGGACGCGCGGATGGAGGTCCCGATCTTCATTCCGGTGAAGGAGCGGGACGGGACTCTGGTGTGGGACGTCCGGTAAGAAAAGAAACGACAGTCCGCTTCTCATTCCCCGATCGGAAGGGCTGAAGCGGACTGTCTGATTTTATTATGATGGATCCTCCGCGCGGAGACAGCAAAGCCTGCCGCGCTCGGGATACGGCCTGTAGCAGAAGCCACACCCCCGGCACCGGGAGACGGCGTCATCCGACATTCGGAGCTTTGTGGGGAAATCCGGCTCGCACAGCAGGGGACGGCTCATCGATACGGCGGACGCTCCGGCCTCCAGCGCCTCGAACATCCCGGCAAGGGATCGGAAGCCTCCCACCTCGATCAGCGGGAGCTCCACCTCGTTCCGCAGACGGCGGATGTTGTCGATAAAGAACGGTCTCTCAGGCACCCCTCCCGGCGCGGAATTCCACCCGGAGATCTCCACCGCGTCAAAGCATCCGGACACGGAACGGAGCGCGTCAACCAGATCCCGATGGTATTCTTCGGTCCCCGCCTCGTCGTCGCCGTTGATCTTCAAGAGAAGCGGAAAGGCGTCGCCGCAGGTCTTTTTCACCTCCTCCGCCGCCTCCCGGATCACGCGGAAGCGGTTCAGGGCCGATCCTCCGTACCGGTCCGTGCGGTGGTTGAAGCGGGGATAGAAGAACCGGGACAGCAGATAGAGGTGCGCGCCGTGGAGCATGATCCCGGAAAATCCCGCCCGCTTCGCCCGGAGAGCCGCCGCGCCGAAGGATCGGACCAGGGCCGCGATGTCGGACTCGGTCATATTGTCCGGCGTCAGCACGGGGAGTCCGCCGTTGTGTCCCTCCGCCTTCGCGCCGCCATGTCCCAGCTGCATGACCGCCGGAACGCCCTCCGCCTGCGACGCGTCCGCGATCCGGACAGCGTCGGGGAGAAACTCGTCGTCCCAAACCGCATTCTGCCAGGGATTTGCCCTGCCCTCCGGGGACACGCAGGTGTGTGCGGTGACGATGAGGCCCAGGGGCTGTTTTCCGAGCCGGCGGTATTCCTCCGTTTCCACAGCCGGGACATGGCCGTCGGGCTCCGCGCAGAACAGCTCCGTGGCGGACCGCACCAGCCTCCCCGGCATGGACAGCTTCCCGAGGGTGCATGATGTGAACAAAATGCTTTTTTCCATTCCGATCTCCCCCTGACCTCACGCGGATTTTCTTGATCGGTCCTATTCTATCACAGATTCTCTCTTGCGTCAACCGGTCCGGCTTGACAAGGCGCGGGGATTATGCTATGATGGATCAAATCTATAAGCAGACACAGGAGGCAGTCATGGAACCCATCCAAATCGGTTCCCGCCGGGAACCCATGTGGGACGATTATCTGATCGACACGGAACAGACCGACACCCCTCTCAAGCTCCACCATCCCGTTCAGCGGGACCGGGAAATCTTCACGGAGCCCTGGGCTCAGACAGCGAGTCCCTATCTGAGCATTGTGCAGGACGGGGACCGGTATCTCATGTACTCGAGAGGCTCGGCCGGACTGCTCCTGTCTCAGAGCACGGACGGCATTCACTGGGAGAGGCCTGGGCTGGGGCTGGTCGAATACGAGGGCTCAAAGGACAATTCGCTGGTGGCGTTTGTCCATCCCGCTCCGGACGACTCCCCCCGCGCCATGCATTTCGACGGGTTCCGCGCCTTTGTGGACAACAATCCCGCCTGCCCGCCCGAGGAGCGCATCAAGGCCATCGCCAACGTGGACGACCATCTCCGCGTCTACGCCTCTCCGGGCGGATTCCGCTTCCGCATGCTGGGGATCCTTCCCATCCGCGCTCAGAATCCCGGCACGCCCTTCGACAGCATCAACACCCTGTTCTGGGACAAGAACATCGGGAAATACCGCGCCTATGTCCGGGACTATTTCTCGCCCTCCAATCCCGCGGACGGGATCTGGATCCGGGCTATCAGCGGAACGGAGAGCGAGGAGCTGTTCCCCGAAAGCGGCAAATGGCCCAAGGCACAGTATCTGCGGTACGACACGCCCAACGCCTGGCAGATGTACATCAACTCCATCATGCCCTATGAGCGGGCGGATCACATTCTGGTGGGCTTCCCTTCCCGTTACGTGATCCGGCGGGAGTGGACGGACAATTACGACGAGCTCTGCGGCCGGGAGGAAAGGCTGAAGCGGGCCGGGGAAAACCGGGACCACCGGCTGGGGCTCTCCGTCAGCGACACCCTCTTCATGATGTCCCGGGACGGTCTCAACTTCACGCGCTATCCCGAGGCCTTCATCCGCCCGGGGCCGGAGCATCCGAAAAACTGGGTCTACGGCAGCGTGTACTTTTCCAACGGCCTCTTCGTCACACAGCCGGCTCATCCGGGCTGTGATCCCGAGTTTTCCTTCTACTGCATCGAGAACCGCTTCTTCCCGGATCCTCCCGAGGCCTGGCGGTATACGATCCGGCTGGACGGGTTCGCCTCCCGGACCGGGGTGTATCCGGAGTCCAATCTCGTCACCAAGCCCTTCATCTTTGATGGCCGGGACCTCTATGTCAACTTCTCCACCTCCGCTTACGGACACATGCGCTTCCGGCTGAAGGACATGGACGGACACAGCATCTCCTCCTGCGAGACCTTCGGGGACAGCACGGACCGGAGAGTGCGGTTCGACGGGAACGTCGGGGATTTCGCCGGACGTCCCGTGGTCCTCTCGGTGAACATGTTCGACGCGGATCTGTATTCGATCATGTTCCGATAAACAACAGAAAAAAGAATCCGGCGCACCGCTTTCCTCAAGGGATCGGCGCGCCGGGTCTGTATGTATGGAATTACGGGTTTGCGGTCAGCTCCTCGAAGACGGGCCAGGCCTCGTCGGGATAGAACCGGTGTCCCGCGGGCCCGATCACCAGACGGCAGGAATCGGGGACGCCCGCCGCCGCGTAGACCGCCTGCACGGTGCGGAAGCCCTCCTCCACACCGTCCAGCGGGAAGATGGGGTCCTCCCGTCCGCAGACGATCACCGCCGGGGTGGGAGCGGACAGCATGGCCAGATCGGGCATCTCCATATACTCCAGAATATGGGGGATGTGGTTGCAGATGCAGTGGTCCATGGCGAAGATGGATTTCCGGTAGAGGTTGAAGGCGCAGGAGGGCATGACTGCGGCCAGTCTGTGCTCCACGGCGGCGGCGTGCCAGGTGGCGGTCCCGCCTCCGGAATTGCCCATCAGATAGATCCGGCCCGTGTCCGCCGCCGGGCAGAAGCCGCTCTCCAGCGCGTCGATCAGGCGGCCGATGTCATAGATGCGCTCGCCCAGAAGGGTCCGGCCCAGAAGCAGGGCCTGGGACGCCGGGAGCAGGCAGCCGCTTCCGTGCTTCAGCTCGCCCAGCCCTCTCTGTTCCATGGCCACGGCGATGTATCCGCGTCCCGCGGCCTGAACGGCGAAGTCCCGGCCTCCGGCGATGGTCTCCGCGTCTCCCGGGAATTTCGCCCGTCTCAGGGAGATGTGCATGCCGGTGGAATGGCCCTGCAGGCAGATCATCACCGGCAGCTTCCCGTTCCGCTCCAGCCGCGACGGAGCCTTCGGAATCAGCAGATGGGCCGGTACCCGGAAGCCCGGCTCGGACTCGAAGGTAAAGCGGAGCTCCGTAAAGCGCGGGTCCCCGTCCTCCTCGAATTCCACGGCCGTGTCGGGCGCATCGGCGGGCACGGGCATTTTGTCCCAGCCGATCAGGCTTTTGAAGACGCAGTCGGCGCGTTTCCTCTGAGGCTCAAGGGGTTCGCCGTGATCGAAGGAATAGGGCAGACGGGCTGCGAGATCGGCGTCGGCCAGCCCGGTGTGAAGATCGTACAGCGACATGGGAATACTCCTTTTCTGTTATTTGGATTCCAGATCCGCCTCGATGACGTGATAGCCGCTTTCCAGCTTTCGCTGAATGCCGCAGAAGTCGACTTGGGCCGTTATACCGAAGGGGATCTCCAGAAACAGTCTTTTCTTTCCGTACCGGGTGGACCACCGCACCGAGACCGGACCGCGGACCGAATCCACCACGGCGTGGACCGAGCAGAGTTCCTCCGGCAGGACCGGCGCGACGCGGATCTCCCTCCATCCCGGCTCCACGGGCGTGACACCCGCCAGATACACGTAGAAGAAATATCCGACCGCCCCGTACATGGGGTGGTTGTGGGAGTTCATGCCCGGATTCTTTTTCAGCTCGAACCGCTCCCAGATTGTTGTGGCCTCGTTCTGGATCATGTAGCCGTAGGAGGGATAGGTCTCCTTCGTCAGGAGGGTCCACGCCTCCTCCATGTGGCCGTACTTCGCCAGCATGTCGAAGAGATACCGGGTGCAGAGGTTGCCGGTGGTGAAGCGGTAGTCCCGGTCCCTCAGATCCCCGGCCAGAAGCTCCGCCGCGGCCTGACG
>CACYWX010000095.1:9765-11691 GCA_902778205.1 uncultured Ruminococcus sp.
CCACAGGGCGAAGGCCTGGGCTCCCTGGGATCCTTTGCCGACCCGTCCGCGTCCGTCGTGCCAGCGGTTCAGGAAGGCTTCGCGGACCTTTCCGGCCAGATTCCGGTACCGGACCGCATCCTCTTCCCTGCCGATCACCTCCGCCATTTCGGAGAGGAGGCGGCAGTTGAGGTAGGAGTAGCCGGTGGACATGAGGATCCCCTCGGTTTCGGCGTTCTTCGCGGCGTCGATGTCCCCGCCCTCACAGGCATAGTACGGCGCGGCCCAGTCGCCGTAATAGCTGTAGTTTACGATATAGTTCTCGCTCCGGGACAGGAGGAAGTCCTCCCAGGCGGCCAGCCCGTCGAAGCTCTCGCGCAGGAGATTCTCATTCCCCGTGTGCATCCAGGCTTCATAAGCGGCCACCAGATAAGAGGAGCAGACCGGATCCGCCGGAAGTCCCCCGAAATAGTACGGACAGCAGCAGGCGAACTGGCCCTCCTCCCGCTGTTCCGCCCGGATGTCCCGGACGATCTTCGGGAACATGCGGCCCACGTCGAAGTTGTAGGGCGTCTCCTCGAACCGCACCGTGGCGTCGTTCATCCAGGCCATGCGCTCGTCCCGCTGGGGGCAGTCGGTGAGGATGGAGTGCATGTTGTCCATCTCCGTCATCACCACGTTTTTCTGGATCTGATTCACAAGCGCTGAGCCGCAGGTGAAGGAGGAGCCGTTTTTCAGATCCGTGCACCACAGCTCGGCCGTAATGTCCTCCTTCGACACGAGCTCCAGTCCCGTGATTTCGGCGTACCGGAAGCCGTGGAAGGTAAAGGACGGGCAATAGACGGAAAGCTCCCGGCCGTCCCCGGAAGCGGTGTATTCGTCCCGGCATTCGGCTCCGCGGAGAGGCGCGGTATAAAGGGTTCCGTCCTCATCCAGCTCCTCCGCGTACCGGATCGTCACCGTCTGACCGGGCTTCATCTTCTTCGGCAGTCTCAGCACAGCGGCGCCCGCCAGATTCTGGTCGAAATCCGCCACGAAGACGCCGGGCTTCGGCATGGTCACCTCAACGGCCGGATACTCCCCGGATTTCACGATGGGCTCCAGCACCATGGGACAGAGGTCCCCGCCCGGCGGATCCGCCTTCTCGGCCGGGACGAATCCCGCGGGTTCCGCGTCCGGATCATTCCAGCGGGGATCCGACAGGCGCGCGTCAAAGGTCTCGCCGTTGTAGATGGAGGCGCGGACCACGGGACCGAACTTCACGCCCCAGCTCTCGTCGGTGGAGAGGATCTCCTCCCGTCCGTCCGCGTAACGCAGGACCAGCATGGCCCACAGCACCGACGGCCCGAAGAACTCGATCTTCCTTTCTCCGACTGCTCTCCGGGTCAGTTCGGTCGAATTGTTCCGCCAGCCCTCCGCCACCTCCACGGACAGGGCGTTCGTGCCGGTGCGCAGAAGCTCTCCCGCAGCGGGATGCACGGTATAGTACACGACGCGGCTGTAGTTGGAATGGGCCGGCTCCAGCTTCGCGGCGGTGATGGCCTGTCCGTTGACGGTGATCCGCTGATAGCCCAGTCCCGCGCAGTACAGACAGGCGGACTCCGGCTTATCGGACAGGGAGAAATCCTTCCGGAAGTACAGGACACGTCCGTTCGTTTCCTCTCCGGATCCAATCCAGCCGCCGCGGATTTCCTCCCCGTCCAGAAGCGCGGACACCAGAGGGACGCTCTTCGGCGCGCTCTCCTCCCCGAACCGGTCCCGGATGGTTACCGTCAGGGACAGAACGACTCCGTGCGGCAGACAGGGGCCTCCGTAGGTCAGGCTCTGCTCCGCCTGATCGATACATCCGCTGTCCCAGAGGCAGGATCCGTCCCCGCGTTCCACCGTGACCCGGCAGGCCGTTTGTCCGTTCTGCGCCCGGGAGGACTCCGCCGCCCAGGAAAACAC
>CACYWX010000096.1 GCA_902778205.1 uncultured Ruminococcus sp.
CTTCAAGAGAGTTCCTCTTTTGGTTCTTTTCTCCTCGATAAAGGAGAAAAGAACAACGTTCACCTTGATTGTGCGAGTATTTGAGCGGATTGCTATAGTATGGGCGGCGAGTGCGAAGGTACCATCAACATCACCGGCGGAGATGTGATCGCTTTAGATAGTGTCTACACGAATTAAATGAGGATTTGCAGCCAAAGCACAATGCAGCGGATCTGGATCGCGGCCAGAAAAGACGCCGAGTTTTTTTGCGTATCTGGTCGCAATCCCGCGCCATTGCTTCAGCTTGAGGAAAGCGTTTTCGACAAGATGGCGGAGTTTGTAAAGATCTTCGTCGTAAGTCCTTTGCTTCTTCCGATTCTTCTTTGAAGGTATCACGACAACCATTCCGTGCTTTTCCGCAAACTCTACAATTTCGTCTGTATCGTATCCACGATCTCCGAGGAGATATTCTGCCGGAATACCATCGATCAATCGAACAGCTTCCTTGCAATCAGCTCTGGTACCTTCTGTGATAAATACTCTGACCGGCATACCAAACGCATCCACGGCAAGGTGAATTTTGGTGTTGACCCCCCTTTTGTGCGGGCCATATCCTGGTTCCCGCCCTTCGCCCCGGATGCGTGTGGATGTACTTTACAGTGACTGGCATCGATCATCAGCCATTCGTAATCAGGATCGTCTATCAACGCTTCAAGGATTCTTTCCCAAGTCCCATTGTCACGCCATCTGCGAAAGCGCTGATGCACCGTCCCCCATTTACCGTATTCGGGCGGAAGATCACGCCACGGCGCTCCGGTCCGAAGTATCCAGAATACACCATTGATGAACTTCCTGTTGTCTTTGGCGATTCCGCCCCATTGCCCGGGCTGTCCGGGCAAAAGTGGAGACAGTACGGCCCATGTTTTGTCTGAAATATCGTGCCTGTGCTGTAAATTTTCGCTCATCACAACTCTCTCCCACGTGGTTTTCTTCTATTATTATAACGCATTTTGAGAGGTTTGTCAATCTCGTGTAGACACTATCTAGCATTTCACTGTAATTTATTTTCGCTTCCCCTCCACCCGCTCCACTCGTGCAATCGCCGCGACGAACCGCTTCACCGCCGGGGACGGATCGTTGGCGGTCATCAGCCCGTAGGGAACCGTGAATTCCCGCTCCATGTCGAGGGGGATCGTCACAAGGCCCGGGTGGATGTCCGCGTAGACCGGCTGGGTGACGAGGATGTACGTCGTCATTTCGCAAAGCGTGAAGGTGTCCACGCCGTAATAGGCCGATTCCGTGACCTTCACCGTCGGATGGGCGGCGAGGAGGGTATTCCTGAATTCGTCCAGCTCCGCCGAAACGCCCTCCGGCGGCATGACGAGGGTCTCTTCGTCGAGGTCCTCCGCCGTGAGCCGGGATTTCCCCGCCAGTCTGTGATTTCGCGCCACAGCACAGCAGACGGGCGTGCGGGAGAGCTCGAGGAACCGGCAGGAATCCGCCCACGCGGTCGCGTAAATCCCCTCGAAGAGATCGAAATCCCGCCCCAGCTTCGAGAAGACATTGTCCCGGCTGTCGTACTCCCGCATGGGGACGATCTCGATTTTCAGCTCCGGGCAGTATTCGCTGATCCGCGTCCAGAGATCCGGCAGCATCCGGCATTTATAGAGAAGGCTCGTCCCGATCCGGACGGCGGTGTCCCCGCTTTCCGCGATCCGGCGGGCCTTTTTCACGGCGTCGTCCGCGAGACGCAGAAGGGTCTTCGCGTCCTCGTACAGGGACCGCCCGGCAGGCGTCAGCTTCACGCCCCGGTTGGAGCGGTCGAACACCCGGAAGCCGAGGGAATCCTCCAACAGATTGATCTGCTGAACCACCGCCGGGGTGGAAATATACAGCGTGTCCGCGGCCTTGCCGAAGCTACCGGCATCCGCGGTTTTCACGAAGGTTTCAAGCTGACGGCTGATCATGGAATCTCTCCTGTGTTAAGTTTTGACTTGACACTATGATAACATATTTGTTCTTCCCATGCAAGGGGAAATCTGGTAAAATAGGGGCGGAACGAAAAAACGAAATCAAAACACGGAGGTTCACCATGAATCAGACCTTTATCACCTTAAACGACGGAACGAAGATCCCGCAGTTCGGCCTCGGCGTCTATCAGATCCCGGCGGGGGAGGAGACGGAAAAAGCCGTCCGGGAAGCCCTTGCGATGGGGGTGCGCCACATCGACACCGCCCATGCCTATCAGAACGAGCGGAGCGTCGGAAAAGCGGTAAGAGAAAGCGGCATCCCGCGGGAGGAGATCTGGATCACCACGAAGCTCTGGCCCAGCGAATACGGGGAGGGAAAGACCGCCCGTGCCATCGACCGAACCCTCGCCCGCCTCGGAACGGAGTATATCGATCTGCTCCTGCTCCATCAGCAGTTCGGGGACTATCTCGGCGCATGGCGGGATATGGAAAAAGCCGTGGCAGCGGGGAAGGTCCGCTCCATCGGCATCAGCAATTTTGAATCCGAACGGCTGGAGGAGCTGTGCGAGGCCGCGGTGATCAAGCCGTCGGTATTACAGGTGGAATACCATCCGTACTATCAGCAGAACGCACTGAAGGCCCGGATCGGGAAGTACGGCACGGTGATCGAGAGCTGGTATCCCATCGGCCACGGCGACCCGGGCCTCATCTCCGAGCCGCTGTTCACCGAGCTCGGGAAAAAGTACGGCAAGACCAATGTGCAGATCATCCTCCGCTGGCATATCCAAGAGGGGACGATCCTCTTCCCGAAGACCACGAACCTCGTCCACATGAAGGAGAACTTCGACATTTTCGACTTCGCCCTGACGGAGGACGAGATGACAAGGATCCGCGCTCTCGACTGCGGCAAGCGGTTCTTCAATATGTCCCTCGCCGATCAGGAGAAGTTCCTGGGCGGGTGGGCCCCTGCAGATTGATGCGGCGGCGGATGGATGAGAAAAACGATATTTGCCCTTCTCTGCGCAGTCCTTCTGCTCTCTGCGTCGTGCGGGGAGCGGGAGGTTGTGCCGGAACCGTTGAAAGAACAGACTGAGACAGCGGAACAGTCACAGGAGAACCACGACATGAAGACCTGCACTTTCCCCGATTTCCCGAACGTCACTGTCACGGGCCTCGATCCGGACAGCCTCGGCGAGGAGGAAAATGCCGTCCTCTTCGCCCAGGCGCGGTACTGCGAGGCCATGACGGAGGCGGACATCGACACCCTGCGCGCTCTGACGGACGAGGGCAAGACCTACACTCACATGAGCGGGCTGACCCAGAGCCGGGAGGAATACTTCGCCGACATCGCGGACGGGAGCCTGACCTATTATTCCATCGGCATGGAGAACCCGGTCGTGGCGGTGGACGGGGACCGGGCAGAGGTGACCTATACCGCCGCGCTGACTGCCAATGCCTACGGGGCAAAGGGAACCTTCCGCATGAAGGGGACGCATATCTGGGAGAAGCGGGACGGGGTGTGGATTTCCGTGGATCGGTGATGCGGAGGAGCATAAGGAGGGTCTCATTTCCAGACTCGTATAGTCCGGAGGACTCTCCCCCTCCTTTGGGCATCAAAGGCGACAGCTCCCTCTGAGAGGGAGCTGTGGCGTGGATTCACTTATGCCTCCCCCCGGGAGGGAGGTGGCGCGGCTGGGCCGTGACGGAAGGAGAGTCCCGTTTCCGGTGTCTCACAGTCCGGAGGACTCTCCCTCTCCTTTGGGCATCAAAGGCGACAGCTCCCTCTGAGAGGGCGCCGTTGGATGGCCCGCCGCTTCACGGACTCACAGCTTGCTCCGCATGATCTTGCCGCTGGTGGTCTTGGGGAGCTCGTCGCGGAACACCACGATCCGGGGGTACTTGTAGGGCGCGGTGTTCTTCTTGACGTAGTTCTGGATCTCCTTTTTCAGCTCCTCCGTGCCCTCCGTGCCCTTGGTCAGCACGATGGACGCCTTCACCACCTGGCCGCGGATCTCGTCCGGAGCCGCGGAAACGCCGCACTCCAACACGTAGGGCAGCTCCATGATGACGTTCTCGATCTCGAAGGGCCCGATCCGGTAGCCGGAGGACTTGATGACGTCGTCCGCGCGGCCCACGTACCAGAAGAAGCCGTCCTCATCCCGCCAGGCCAGGTCGCCCGTGTGGTAGTAGCCGTCGTGCCAGACCTCCGCGGTCTTCTCGGGATCCTTGTAATACCCAGTGAACAGGCCGCAGGGAGCGCCGTCCTTCACGTTTACGCAGATCTCCCCGGTCTCGCCGGCCGCAGCCTCTTCCCCGTCGGAGGTCAGCAGATGGACGTCGTAGATGGGGCAGGGCCTTCCCATGGAGCCCAGCTTGTGGGGCGCGCCGATCAGGTTGCCGATCATGCAGGTGCTCTCGCTCTGTCCGAAGCCCTCCATGATCTGCAGTCCCGTGATCTCCTCGAATTTCCGGTAGACCTCCGGGTTCAGGGCCTCGCCGGCGGTGGTGGCGTGCTTCAGGCTGGAGAAGTCGTATTTCGACAGATCCTCCTTGATGAGCATCCGGTACATGGTGGGCGGCGCGCAGAAGGTGGTGATGCCGTACTTTTTGAACATGGGCAGGATCTTCGCGGCGTCGAACCGGTCGAAGTCATACACAAAGGTAGCCGCCTCGGACAGCCACTGGCCGTAGAGCTTGCCCCACATGGCCTTGGCCCAGCCCGTGTCGGAGATGGTGAAGTGCAGGCCCGTGTCGGAGGAGTCCACGCAGTGCCAGTATTTCGCCGTGTGGAAGTGCCCGAGGGGATACTTGTGGTTGTGGACCGCGATCTTCGGATAGCCGGTGGTGCCGGAGGTGAAGTACATGAGCAGGGGATCGTCGCCGCATGGGCTGTCCGCGGTCCGCTCGTACCGGTCGGAGAACAGGGGATATTCGGCGTTGAAATCGTGCCAGCCCTCCCGCTGTCCGTTCACCAGGATCTTCGTTTTGAGCACATCGCACTTCTCCGCGGCCAACTCCAGCTGATGGGCGGTGTCCCCGTCGGCGGTGCAGAGGCATGCCGTGATGCCCGCCGCGTTCAGCCGGTACTCGAAGTCGTGGGAGAGAAGCTGATTGACGGCGGGAATGGCGATTGCCCCCAGCTTGTTCAGACCCAGCATGGCGCACCAGAACTGCCAGTGCCGCTTCAGCACCAGCATGACCCGGTCGCCCTTTTTGATTCCAAGGGAGGTGAAGTAGTTGGCGCACTGATTCGACAGGCGGGACATGTCGGCGAAGGTGAACCGCTTTTCGGTCTCCCCGTCCCCGGCCACCCAGAGCATGGCCAGCTTGTCCGGCTTCCTGCGTCCCAGCTCGTCCACCAGATCGAAGGCGAAGTTGAAGGTCTCGGTGTTCTTGAAGGTGATCTTCACCGGCGTGCGGTTCTCGTCCTTCTCCACCCTGGTGTACCGGCGGTAGATCCGCTCCTCGCTGAGAGGGACCTCGGGGGCGGGACCGGAGGCTTCGATGAGCTTATGGGAGAATTCCGGCAGCTCCGCCTCTCCCCTGGCGTCCCGGGCGGGATTGAGGACAATGGCGTAGAAGGTGCAGTCCTCCCCGTCCACGGCCACCATGCCGTGGGGCGTGCCGCTGTCGTAGTAGATGCTGTCCCCTTCCCGGAGGATCTCCTTGTGGCCGCCCACCTGGACCTTCAGGGCGCCCTTGATGACGATGTCGATCTCCTGGCCCTCGTGGGTGGTCAGCTCGATATCCCGCCGTTCCGCCCCCGGGGTGTACTCCGCCACCACGTACAGGGGCTCGGAGATCCTGTTCTTGAACGCGCCCGCCAGGGAGTGGTAGGTCATGCCGTGGGCCTTCTCGATGATCTGGCCCTGTCCGCGCCGGGTAACGGTGTGGCCCACCAGAGTGGGGGACGTGCCCTCGATGATGTCCGTCACGTCCACGCCCAGAGCCAGGGCGCACCGGTAGATGAAGGCGAAGGTCAGATTCCGCTCGCCCCGTTCGCTGGCCCGGTATTCCTCCACGGAAACGTCGGTCTTTTCCGCCATTTCCTCCTCGGTATAGCCCTCGATGGCGCGCAGCTCGGCGATACGGGCCGCCATGTCGCGGATCTGGAATTCCAGGCCCGTCAGATTGGTCTGCATGGTGTAGTTCCTCCTCGGTGGGATGTGGGCATTTTGGGGGATAAAAAAACCGCCCCAAAGACCATGGATGCTTTGAGACGAACAAAATCACAGATTGTCCGCGGTACCACTCAAATTGCGCGCGCCGGTTCTCCGCCGGGCGTACGCCGCTCAGGCTCCTTCAAGCCTTAGACCTTTACGCAGCCGTCACGGGAGGATTCTACTGACGGACCGCCCGGTTCCCGGGACCTCTCCGCTTTCTTTCCTCCGGCTTGGGAGCTACAGCGCGCCTTTCTTCGTCTACGGCTTCCACCGCGGCGGTATTCTCTCCCGCCGGCCGTTTTCTCTGGGACGAAGGCTCGGGCCGCCCTCTCCGTCATTGCCATTATGGGCATTATACCGCGTCCGCAGGATTTTGTCAAGAGGGGTGGGGAGAAAAAATCGCGTCCGGAGGGGATGGAGCCTGCCGGCCTTATTGCGGCGGCCCGGATTTTGCCCTGTGAACGCGGCGGCCTTCTCCGTTTCTTCTTGACAACCCGGACGGGCTATGGTAATATGGTCCCGAGAACGGATTCCGATGAAAAGGACGGGACGATATGGAAAAACGGTTCGGAAAAGAGTATTTCGCCCGGGCGCGGGTGGGTCTGTTCAGCCATTACACCTATCCCACCTACGCGGAGGGCAAGGGGACGAACTGGGGCGGCACCCATTATTCCCAGAACGATCCCCGGACGGCGTCGTCCGCGGAGGAAGCGGCGGCCCTGTTCGACGGGGAGAAATTCGCCTCCGCCGCCCATGATCTCGGGGCGGAGTACGTGGTGTTCACGGCGGCCCACGCGGGCTTCAACCTGCTGTTCCCCTCCGAGACCATGAAGGCGACGGGCGTCACATGGAAGTGCGCGGAGAGCTCGGACGCCATAGGGAAGCTGATCCGGGGCCTTGCGCCCTTCGGCATCCCCCTGGTGCTCTATCTGCCCCCCAACGACGCCCACGACATCCCGGACGAGGACCTCTGCCGGATGGGCTGGATCGATACGGAAAGCCGCATGGCGTTTCTGAAGAGGCTGATCCGGGAAATCTACGACCGGTACGGGGACGGCGTCGCGGGCTTCTGGTTCGATCAGGGCGGTCCCACGGAGGACGTGTGCGATTTTGTGCGCTCCTGCTCTCCGGACGCCGTGATTTTCGTGAACACCGGCGTGACGGCCAACACGGTCCGCCATCCGCTGTCCGATTTCATCGTGTCCGAATACTACGGATCCATCGAGGGATGCGATTCGGACACCCTGCCCGTCCACTATTCCCAGGTGAACCGGCAGATCGGGAGCTGGTACGCGGTGGGCGGGAAGGCCCCGACGGACGCGCGGAACCTGTACCGTTACACCGTCCGCACGATCTCCGTGGAAAACCAGTTCAACGCCGGCATCGCCTGGTCCTGCGGTCCGTATCTGGATCAGACCTGGGAGGACGGCGTGCGGGACCTGCTCCGGGATCTGGGGTCCATGCTGAAGGCGCATGAGGGGATCTGCGGCACGGTCCCGGGGAGATCCTGGGTCACGAAGCCGGATTCCATGCTGGAGAAGGACGAATGGGGCGTGTCCACGGAGTCGCCGGATGGGAAAACGGTGTATCTGCACGTGCTGAACGCGCCCCAGGACGGCATTCTGACGCTTCCGGCTCCCGCGGACGGGGTGCGGTTCACTGGCGCGTGGTATGGGAACCTGAAGCTGGAGTTTGAGCAGACGGAGGAAGGGGAGGTGCGGATCGGCTTCCCGGATTCGTCCGATCCCGTCGACACGGTGCTCCGGCTGACGGCGGAATGAGGCGCGAAGAGGGGGAAGGATCATGAAAAAGCTCATCCTGATCGGGGATTCCATCCGGATCGGATATTGCGCGTATGTGCGGGAGAAGCTGGCGGGGCTGGCGGAGGTGCTGTATCCCGAGGAAAACGGCCGGTTCGCCCAGTACGTGTACCGGTACCTCCACGAATGGCAGAGGGAGGGAAACTGGGGGAACGACGCGGACGCAGTGCACTGGAACGCGGGCCTCTGGGACGTGGTTCATCTGGGGGACGAGAATCCGGTCACCTCTCCGGAGCAGTACGCGGTGACGCTCGGGCAGACTGCCCGCCGGATCCGGACCCTGTTCCCTCGGGCCGTCAGCGTGTTCGCCCTGTCCACCCCCGTGGTGGAGGAGGCATACGGACCGGAGTTCTGGCGGAGCAACGCGGAGATCGAGCGGTACAACGCCATCGCCCGGGACGTCCTGACGGGGGAAGGGGTCCTCATCGACGATCTGTACGCCGTCATGAAGGACGCTCCGGACAGCGCGCGCTCCGACATGACCCATTTCAATACGCCCGAGGGCACGGAGCGGATCGGAAACGCGGTGCTGCGCTGCGTCTGTCCGCTGATGGGGGTTGCGTTATGAAAGCATTCAGCCGCGAAACCGTCCTGCTGCTTGAGGACATTGAGCGGCGCATCCGCCCGGAAACGGAAGAGGCTCTGGACGCCGCCTGGCTCCGGTTTCTCGCCGGTGAAGGAAAGGACGAGATCTTCCGCCCGGCGCGGGATCACACGACCAGGCCGGGGACAGAGCTTCCGAACATCAACATCAACGACGCCCTCGCCGACTACGAGACCATGATCGTGTCGGAGATGAAGGGCGTGTCCTGGGCGCTGAACGGCGGGTCCAATCTGGCCGTGCGGACCAATTACGGCTCGGCGATTTTGGCCACCCTCTTCGGCGCGGAGATCTTCGAGATGCCGAGGAGCACCAACACCCTGCCCACCGCCCGATCCTTTAACGACACGGACCGGATCCGGGCGATGGTGGACGCGGGCGTTCCGGATCTGAACGCGGGCTTCGGCGCGAGGGTGTTCGCCTGCGGGGAGCTGTTCCGGGAAATCGGGGAGGCGTATCCGAAGATCGGGCGGTACGTGTCCGTATACCATCCCGACCTGCAGGGACCGCTGGACATCTGCGAGCTTCTCTGGGGCCAGGACATGTTCTACGCCATGTACGACGAGCCGGAGCTGGTCCACGCCGCCATGTCCCTCATCACGGAGACCTACACCCGCTTCATGGAGAAGTGGTTCCGGCTGTTCCCCTGCGGAGATGAGATGAACGTCCACTGGAGCCACATCCGCCACCGGGGACGCCTGACCCTCCGATGCGACAGCGCCATGAACCTCTCGCCGGAGCTGTACCGGGAGTTCGCCGTTCCCTACGACCGGATCCTGCTGGAACGCTTCGGCGGCGGCATGATGCACTTCTGCGGCCGGGGAGACCACTATATCGCAGAGCTTTGCGCCCAGCCCATGCTGACCGGCGTGAACCTGTCCCAGCCGCATCTGAACAATATGGAAACCATCTACCAAAATACCGTGGACCGGGGGATCCCCCTGCTGGGATTTCCTCCGGACAGAGCCCTGGCCGACGTGTCGAGGGGCTTTCACGGCCGGATGCAGATCAGTCCGTGAACAGACCGAAAAGATGGGGCTGTCGCATTAACTTTCCAGAAAAGGAGAAATGCAACAGCCCTGTTTTAGTTCAAAGACGTTTGTCCTTCTTTTTCTCCTTTATCGAGGAGAAAAAGAAGCAAAAAGAGGAAC
>CACYWX010000097.1 GCA_902778205.1 uncultured Ruminococcus sp.
AGACCGATCCGACGACTGATCCATCCGACATAACGGAGTTTACCATGAAAATAGCATATTATCCCGGATGTACCCTGAAAAACAGAGCCCGGGATCTGGACCGGTACGCCCGTGAGACCGCGGCCCTGTTGGGATACGAGCTGGAAGAGATCCCCGAGTGGCAGTGCTGCGGCGGCGCGTACACCTCCGCCCGGGACGAGATCGCCACCAAGCTGGCCTCGGTCCGGGCTCTGGCCGCGGGCCGGGACATGGGCGGCACGGTGCTGACCGTCTGTTCCGCCTGCCACAACGTATTGAAGCAGACCAACCACGAATTCGCCGTGAATCCGGATTTCGACCTGAAGGTCAACAACTACCTGAAGGGCGAGCCGGAGTACCACGGGGAGGGCCGGGTCGTCCACTATCTGGAACTGCTTCGGGACGAGATCGGCTTCGACGCCCTGAAGGCCCGTGTCACAAAGCCCCTCAAGGGGAAGAGGATCGCCGCCTATTACGGATGTCTCCTGCTCCGTCCCTCAACCGTCCTGGCCTTCGACGACCCGGAAAATCCCTCCGTCATGGAGGAGCTGATCCGGGCGCTGGGCGGGGAGCCGGTCCTGTATCCCATGCGGAACGAATGCTGCGGCGGTTATCTGACCCTGGAGGACTGGGACGCCGCGCGGAAGAGAAGCACCGCCGTTGCCGCCTCCGCCGCGGAGATGGGAGCGGACTTCATGATCACGGCCTGTCCCCTGTGCCTGTACAACCTGACGAAGAACTCGGATCAGAAAATCCCGGTGCGGTATTTCACCGAGGTCATGGCCGAAGCCATGGGACTGATCCCGGAAAGAGAGGAGGCCGACGCATGAACGATCTGAAGGACCGGGTCCTCCGGATGAGCGGATCGGCGGTGGTGAAGTGCATGCGCTGCGGCAAATGTTCCGCCACCTGTCCCTCCTACGACGAGATGGAATACCATCCCCACGAATTCGTCTACATCGTGGAGCGGGGCGACGTGGAAAAACTCCTGTCCTCCGAATCCCTCTATAAATGTCTGACCTGCTTTGCCTGCGTGGAGCGCTGTCCCCGGGGTGTGGAACCCGCCAAGGTGGTGGAAGCGGTCCGCCTCGTCGCCGAGCGTCAGCAGGGAGGGAACCGCCTGAAGCCGGACGAAATTCCCGCGCTGTGCGATCCGGACCTGCCCGGTCAGGCCATCGCCACGGCGTTCAGAAAATACGCGAAGTGAGGGGGAGGACCGTACTATGCAGAAAATCGGCGTATTCGTATGCCACTGCGGAACCAACATCGCGGCAACCGTCGATGTGAAGGCCGTGGCGGAGGCTCTCGGACGGGAACCCTCCGTCGTGGTTTCGCAGGATTATACCTACATGTGCTCCGAGTCCGGGCAGAATCTCATCAAGGACTCCATCCGGGACTACGGGCTGACGGGCGTGGTCATCTGCTCCTGCTCCCCCCGGATGCATGAAAATACCTTCCGCAAGGCAGCCGCTCAGGCCGGTCTGAACCCCTATATGGTGGAGATCGCCAACATCCGCGAGCAGTGCTCCTGGATCCACAAGGACAAGGCGGAGGCCACGGAAAAGGCCATCATCCTGGGCCGGGCCGCCATCGCCAAGGTCCAGCTCAACACGCCCCTCATCGCCGGGGAGAGCTCCGTCACCAAGCGGGCTCTGGTCATCGGCGGCGGCATCGCGGGGATCCAGACGGCCCTGGACATCGCCGAAGCAGGCTTCCCGGTGGACATCGTGGAACAGAAGCCCACCATCGGCGGCAAAATGGCCCAATTGGACAAGACCTTCCCGACCCTGGACTGCTCCGCCTGCATCCTGACGCCGAAAATGGTGGAGTGCGCCCAGAACGAGAACATCCGGATCCTGTCCTACAGCGAGGTGGAGTCCGTCTCCGGCTTCGTGGGGAACTTCACGGTGAAGATCCGGCGCAAGGCCCGGTATGTGGACGAGACCAAGTGCACCGGATGCGGCCTCTGCACGGAGAAATGTCCCGTGAAGAAGGTGCCCAACGAATTCAATCTGGGCATGGACAACCGGCGGGCCATCTACATCCCCTTTGCTCAGGCCGTTCCGAAGATCGCCGTCATCGACGCCGACTACTGCAACATGCTGAAGAACGGCAAATGCGGCGTCTGCTCGAAGGTCTGCACCGCCGGAGCCGTCGACTACAAGCAGACCGATACATTCGTCGAGGAGAAGTACGGCGCCATTGTCGCGGCCACCGGCTACGAGATCTCCGACGTCTCCCGGTACGACGAGTACGCCTACTCCCAGTCGAAGGACGTCATCACCTCCCTGGAATTTGAGCGGCTCACCAACGCGGCGGGTCCCACGGGCGGCACTCTGCTGAGACCCTCCGACGGAAAGCATCCCCATACCATCGTGTTCATCCAGTGCGTGGGCTCCCGGTGCACGCCCGAAAAGGGAAAGCCCTACTGCTCGAAGATCTGCTGCATGTACACTGCCAAGCACGCCATGCTGACCCGGGAGAAGTACCCGGACACCGACGTCTACGTGTTCTACATCGACGTGCGGACCCCGGGGAAGAACTTCGACGAGTTCTACCGGCGGGCGGTGGAAGAGTTCGGCGTCCACTACATCAAGGGCGCGGTGGGCAAGGTCGCTCCCCGGGCGGACGGGACTCTGGAGGTGCAGGCCTCCGACCTCATCATGAACGAACAGCTGCACATTTCCGCGGATCTGGTGGTGCTGGCGGCGGCCATCGAGCCCTCGAAGTCCGCCCGTTCCCTGGCCACTCTGCTGACCGCCTCCATGGACACCAACGACTTCTTCACGGAGGCCCATCCCAAGCTCAGACCCGTGGAATCCCCCACGGCGGGCGTCTTCCTCTCCGGCATGTGTCAGGGACCGAAGGACATTCCCGAAACCGTCTCCCAGGCGTCGGCCTGCGCGGCGAAGGTCATCGGCCTGCTCTCCAAGAACAAGCTGACCGGCAACCCCTGCGTGGCCCACTCCGACGAGCTCATGTGCAACGGCTGCTCCAACTGCGCCAACGTGTGCCCCTACGGCGCCATCACCTACAGCGACAAGGAGTTCCGCATGCCCGACCGCACCACGAAGACGCGGCGGGTGGCCTGGGTCAATCCGGCGGTCTGCCAGGGCTGCGGCGCCTGCACGGTGGCCTGTCCCTCCGGAGCGATGGATCTCTCCGGGTTCTCCAATTCTCAGATCATGGCGGAGGTGGACGCGATATGCAAGTGAAAGAAGCGACGGGATTTGTTCCCACCATCGTGGCCTTCTGCTGCAACTGGTGCTCCTACGCGGGGGCCGATCTCTCCGGCACCAACCGGCTGAGCTATCCCGCCAACGTGAAGATCATCCGGGTGCCCTGCTCCTGCCGGGTGAATCCCATCTTCTTCCTCAGGGCCTTCCAGCGGGGTGCGGACGGGGTGATCCTGTGCGGATGCCATCCCGGGGACTGCCATTACACCACGGGCAACTATTACACGAGACGGCGCATGACCCTGTTGTTCTCCATGCTGGACTATCTCGGCATCGAGCGGAACCGGACGCGGGTGGAATGGGTATCCGCCGCCGAAGGACAGAAGTTCGCCGAAACCATGCGCTCCTTCGCGGAGGAAATCGCCGCGCTGGGACCGAACCGCCGTCTGGCGGACCTGCGGTGCCGGAAGGACGCGGAGGAAGCCGGAATCACGGACGAAAGGGGGAGTGGAGATGCGGTATGACGAAATCTTTGCCGCCATGCTGAAGCGGGCGAAAGAGCTGCTAGCGGACGGCACGGTGAACCGCGTCATCGGATGGAAGCGGGGCGAGTTCTCCTACGACGTGACCCCCGCCGTGTTCGAGACGCCGGAGGAGCTGGACGCGGGATTCGTGTACGACGCTTTCTGCGGGGCCAACGTGTCGAAGTATCTGATCCGGGAATCGGAAAAGCCCGGGCGGATCCTCTGCTTCCTCAAGCCCTGCGACTCCTTCTCCTTCAATCAGCTGCTGACCGAGCACCGGATCCGTCGGGAGAATGTTTATGCTGTCGGGATCCCCTGCGAGGGGATGGCGGATGTGAAGCGGATCCGCGCGGCCGGGATCGACGGCATCACCGGGATCCGGGAGGAGGGAGAGCGCTTCATCGTATCCACCCTCTACGGCGAGGAGAGCATGGACAGAAGGGAAGCTCTGGCCGAACGCTGTCTCTGCTGCAAATCGAAGCGGCATCCGGTCTTTGACGAGCTGATCGGAGACGAGGGAGAGGACGCTCCCGACGACGCACGCTTTGCAGAGGTGGCCCGGCTGGAGACCATGACGGCGGAGGAACGGTTCGATTTCTGGCGGGGCGAGCTGTCCCGGTGCATCCGCTGCAACGCCTGCCGCAACGTATGTCCCGCCTGTACCTGCGAGAACTGCGTGTTCGACAATCCGGCCTCCGGCATTTCCCAGAAGGCCGCGGCGGACAGCTTTGAGGAGAGCATGTACCACATCATCCGGGCGTTCCACGTGGCCGGACGGTGCACGGACTGCGGCGAATGCTCCCGTGTATGTCCCGAGAACATCCCCCTGCATCTGCTGAACCGGAAATTCATCAAGGACATCGACGAGCTCTACGGGGCCTACCGGGCCGGAGATAAGGCCGACGCCCGCAACCCGCTGGTGAACTTCACCGAAGGGGACGCCGAGGCGCGGATCGTGCATGAAAGGGGGAAGGCGTGATGAAGTATCTGCCTCTTGCGGGACTGAACGCTTTCCTGGAAAGGGCTGCGCAGAGCCGGAAGGTCTACGTGCCCGTGGACGAGGAGCCCGGCAAGTCCTCCTACAGACTCTGGACGCCCGGGACCGTGGTATCCCGCGGCCTGAACACCACCAGGAGCGCGAAGGACTTCTTCTTCCCCCAGACGGAAAATCTGGCGGGCTTCCGGATCGAGGACAAAAAGATCCGGGTGCTGGATCCCAGACGGGAGACGGAGGATTTCGCTGTCTTCGGAGTGAGGGCCTGCGACGCCGCCTCCTTCGGGATCCTGGACAAGGTATTTCTGTCGGAGCCCGAGGACACCTATTATAAAAACCGGCGCGAGCACGGACTGATTTTGACCATGACCTGCCGCCGTCCCGCCGAGACCTGCTTCTGCTCCGTCTTCGGCATCGACGCGGCGAATCCGGGCGGGGACGTCAGCTTCACCGACGACGGCTCCGGCTGGTACGTCGAAGCCCATACGGAGAAGGGATCCGCGTTTCTCTCCGGCATGGAGGAGCTCCTCGAGGACCGGGATCCCTCGGGAGCCGAGGAAGCCCGGAACAAGACCCGGGAGATCATGGCCCGTCTGCCCCTCGCCGGTCTGAAGACGGACGCCTTCGGAGGCGGGAAGACCAAGGCCCTCTTCGACCGGCCGGAATGGGCGGAGCTGAGCGAGGCCTGCGTGGGATGCGGCACCTGCACCTTCGTCTGTCCCACCTGCCAGTGCTACGACATCCGGGACTTCGACACCGGGCGGGAGATCCGGCGGTTCCGCTGCTGGGACTCCTGCATGTACTCCGATTTTACGAAGATGGCGGGCGGAAATCCCCGTCTGACTCAGAAGGAGCGGTTCCGCCAGCGGTTCATGCACAAGCTGGTGTACTTCCCGGAGAACAACGACGGAGAGTTCGGCTGCGTGGGATGCGGACGGTGCCTGAGATCCTGTCCGATCCACATGAACATCGTCAAAGTTATGAAACGGCTGGGGGAGGACGATCATGAACAATGAAACCCTGATTCCGCAGGCGGCCGTGGTGGAGGAGATCCGTCAGGACACGCCCGACGTGAAGACCTTCCGCGTTCTGACCAGGGAGGGGAAGAAGCCCTTCGACCACATGCCCGGTCAGTGCGCCATGGTATCGCTCCCCGGCGTGGGGGAGGGCATGTTCTCTATCACCTCCAGCCCCACCAACACCGCCTTCATGGAGTTTTCCATCAAGAAATGCGGACACCTGACAAACTGGCTGCACATGCTGGAGCCCGGCATGGAGGTGACGGTCCGCGGTCCCTACGGCAGGCCCTTCCCGGTGGAGGGGGAGCTCTTGGGCCGGGATCTGCTATTCATCGCCGGCGGCATCGGACTGGCTCCCCTCCGCTCCGTCATCAACTACGTGCGCGCTCCAAGGACGATCTGGTGGACTACGCCGAGATCCTGGACGAGTGGACCGCCGCCCCGGGATTTGAGGTGAACCTGACCATCGACCGGGAGCAGGAGGGCTGGGACGGCCACGTGGGCTTCGTGCCCAACTACGTGAAGGAGCTGAATCCCGACCTCAAAAAGACCGTTCTGGTCTGCGGTCCGCCCATCATGATCAAGTTCACGGTGGCCGGGCTGACGGAGCTGGGCTTCACCCCCGAACAGATCTACACCACCATGGAGCTTCGCATGAAGTGCGGCATCGGAAAATGCGGGCGGTGCAACATCGGCGCGAAATACGTCTGCAAGGACGGCCCCGTGTTCCGGTACGACGAGCTGGGCGAGCTGCCGGACGAATATTGACGCGATCAGACAGGAGAGACTATGGAAAGCTTTGTCGACGTTTTCCTTTTCGGAAAATGCTACTCCGTGCCCGACAATCTGACGATCATGGGCGCGATGGAATACGCGGGCTATCAGCTGGTCCGGGGCTGCGGATGCCGGAACGGGTTCTGCGGAGCCTGCGCCACGATCTACCGCATCAGAGGAGACCGGGAGCTGAAGGTCTGCCTGGCCTGCCAGACGAAGGTCGAAAACAACATGTACGTGGCGACGCTGCCCTTCTTCCCCCTGATTAAGGAGGGCTTCGAGCTGGAGAAGGTGTCCCCGGACGTGAGCGTTATGATGCAGCTCTACCCGGAGATCTACGCCTGCGTGGGCTGCAACGCCTGCACCAAGTCCTGCACCCAGGGACTCAACGTCATGCAGTACATCGCCTACGCCCAGCGGGGAGACTTCGCCAAATGCGCGGAGGAATCCTTCGACTGCGTCATGTGCGGCGTCTGCTCCTCCCGAACGAGCGGGTGCAGGAGATCCGGGACGGAAAGTTCGAGGATCTGCTCTCCGCGCTCATGCAGAAGCCCGTGGAGGAACTGAAGGAGCTGTACAACAACAGGGAAATTGAGGCGTGAGAAAGGAATCTGGACATGTATACAGGCGAAATCCTTGAATCGATGAAAAAGGTGGAAGCCGCCCGGGACGCCAATCTTGCGCTGGAGCCCAGGCGGATGACGGCGGAGGAAAAGGACGCGCTCCTCTCCGCCTACCATCCGGACTATAAGGAATCGGAATTCGAGACCCTGAAGATCGGCGTCAGCCGGGGAGACAAGGTGCCCCACGAGCTGGCGGCCCTTCTGCAGGGAAAGCCCCGGATCGGCGCGGGCGACGCGGATCTCACAAAAATCGACTACGACACCGACGTGCTGATCATCGGCGGCGGCGGCGCGGGATCCTCCGCGGCCATCGAAGCCGACAACAACGGAGCCCGCTGCATGATCGTCACGAAGCTGCGGATCGGCGACGCCAACACCATGATGGCGGAGGGCGGCATCCAGGCGGCGGACAAGCCGAACGACAGCCCGGCGGTTCACTATCTGGACGCCTTCGGAGGCGGTCACTTCGCCGCGAAGCCGGAGCTGCTCTACAAGCTGGTGAACGAAGCGCCCGACGCCATTCAGTGGCTGAACCGTCTGGGCGTGGAGTTCGACAAGGCTCCCGACGGCACCATGATCACCACCCACGGCGGCGGCACCTCCCGGAAGAGAATGCACGCGGCGCGGGACTACACCGGTGCCGAGATCATGCGGACCCTGCGGGACGAGGTGCTGAACCGGGGCATTCCGGTGATCGACTACACGGCGGCGGTGGAGCTGATTCTGGACGAAAACGGACGCTGCGCCGGTGCGGTTCTGATGAACATGGAGACCCGGGAGCTGCGGGTGGCCCGGGCGAAAACCGTGATCCTGGCCACGGGCGGCGCAGGACGGCTCCATTATCAGGGCTTCCCGACCTCCAATCACTACGGAGCCACGGCGGACGGCCTGATCCTGGGCTACCGGGCCGGAGCGAAGCTGCTCTACGCGGACACCCTCCAGTACCATCCCACAGGCGCTGCCTATCCGGATCAGATCTACGGCGCGCTGGTGACGGAAAAGGTCCGTTCCCTGGGAGCCAAGCTGGTGAACGCGAAGGGCGAGGTGTTCATGCATCCGCTGGAGACCCGCGACGTGTCGGCGGCCTCCATCATCCGGGAGTGCGGCGACCGCGGCAACGGCGTGAAGACTCCGGACGGCGTGGGCGTATGGCTGGACACTCCCATGATCGAACGGATCGGCGGAGAGGGCACCATTCTCTCCCGGATCCCCGCCATGCACCGGATGTTCGCCAAGTACGGCATCGACATCCGGGTTGAGCCCATCCTGGTCTATCCGACGCTCCACTATCAGAACGGCGGTCTGGACATCACGCCGGACGGCATGACCGCGGTGGAAAACCTCTACGCGGCCGGCGAGGTGGTCGGCGGCATCCACGGGCGGAACCGGCTCATGGGCAACTCTCTCCTGGATGTCATCGTCTTCGGGCGAAACGCCGGACGGTGTGCCTCGGAAAAGGCGAAATCCGTGGAGCCCGGAGCGCTGACCCTCAGCCACATCGACGCCTTCCTGAAGGAGCGCGGAGACGCGGGCATCGAGGGGGACACGGTCTCTCCGAAGCTGCTTCCGGTCTACACCCACGGCAATCCCGACGTGCCGAAGAAGCCCTTCTGATTTTTTCTACACGCCGGAAAGGAGGAGAACGGAATGATCCGGCTGACCATGCTGCTTCTGCTGTACCGGTTCGGCTTCCCGCCGGTCCTCACCGCTGTTTCACCCGCCACGGGGGATCCCGTCATGATCATTGCGGCGGTGGTCGGGGTTTCCGTCGTCGCCATGATCGTTCTCTCGATCCTGTCAAAGCGCGGGAAGGGCGGCAGGAGGCGGTAAGCCAGGTCCGCAGAAAAACAGAAGAATACAAAAAACGCGGAGAATCCACATGGAGCTTCTTCGCGTTTTTGTCGTTCAACAGGCGCCGGACTATTCCTTCACGCCGATGCGGTCCAGCTTTTTCAACACCCGGGACAGGGGATAAACCAGAAGTCCCATGCCCAGGTTGCTGGCCGCGTGGATCATGTCCCAGGGGAATCCCAGCGCGATCCATTTCAGGGTCGTTGCGAAATCGTAGTGGAACACAACGGCCTGATAGGGGGAATAGAGCGTTCCGTACATCAGCCCGTGCAGGGCGCAGATCAGGGGATACGCCACCGCCGCTACAGCCGGTTTCATGCTCTTCGGCAGGAGCATGGCCATTCCCCAGAGCGGGAGCCAGATATACAGGTAGGGATACCACCAGAGGTTGAAGCCGGAAAACGCCCCTTCGATGAAAATGAAGATATACAGGGGGATCAGGGCGCGGCTCCGGTAGACGACCGTATAGGTGACCAGCAGCATCCCGATGGGATGTACGTTCGGAAACGCCTCGAAGACCTGCTTTCCCGCAAACATCAGCGCGCCCAGCATGGCGAGCACCAGCATGTCACGCAGCTGACGATGGGATTTCAGTTTCATGGAAACGACCTCCTTGGCCGGACGGAGGGAGAGAAGCCGCGCGGCCTCAGCCCTTCGTGTAGGTCAGCTCGAAATGGTCGCCGTCCTTGATGTCCGTGTCGGAGGCGCCGGTCATCAGGTATTCGCCGTTCTGGGACAGGGCCCAGTAGGACTGATCCACGTTCCAGTCCGCGGTTTCGCCGTCCACGGTGGTGATGTACAGACCGTACTCCTCAACGGGACCCTCCACGAATCCGGCTTCCAGCAGGGCGTCCGCCAGCTTTGCGGCCTTGGTGGTGATGACGTGGTCCGTGTGCTCGCCGGCGGAGTTGATGACCTCCACGGTGATGGTGATTTCTCCCGCGTTGTCCGTTCCCGCCGTCGCCTCCTCCTTCTCCTTGCCGCAGGAGAGGGCGAAGAGCGCCGTGACCGCACACAGCATGACGAGGACGGAGATTCTGATGAATGCCTTGAAGTTCTTCATGTTAATAATCTCCTTGAATGGTATAGTCCGCAAACGCGCGGAAAGAACGGATCCACAGCATGGTGTCCCCGTCGCCGGACAACGCGGCAGTTTTCCGCAGTCGAGGCAGGTATCCCGGCTTGCGTGCCCGTCCGTCCCTCGCTCCCGAAACGGAGCGGATGACCGGACCGTCCCTCCCGTCGCCTTCTCGCATGGCGCAATGGCTTTGCCCGGCTTGCGGCCGCCGGTGGGAAAGGGCGTATGAAAGCAAAGAACACGCTCACGGTGGCGGTCCCGCACAGGTCTTGCACCTGTTTCCGGTTTAAACGCTCGCGCGTACCTCCCGTTTGCGTTGTTTATTATACCATAATCCGCCGGGAGTTTCAAGAACCTGTCGAAAATAATGGAGCTACGGTCGGAACGGCGGAACAGGAAAACCGCTCCCATACACGGAAGCCCGTGGACAGGAGCGGTTGTTCGGTCAAGTCAGCCGACACTGTGTATGGGAGGGAGGATGCCGCCCTTCCGGAAACGCCGCGTCAGAGTCCCAGCTCTTCGATCGTCATGTCGACGTCCGCGCTCTTTCCTCTCAGGCAGATCCCCTTGGAGCGGTCGGCCAGAATGGACCGGCACACGTACACCAGCCCTCCGCCGGCGTACATCTCCAGGGACAGGGTGTCCGCCAGAATCACAAGATTCCGCTCTCCGGAATAACTCAGCGGAGCCGTGATCTGTCCGGACCGGAGCTCGTTCTTCAGGGGATCGATCTCCACGGTCTCCCCGAAAAGCTCCAGTGAGAAGGGAGAGGAGCCGATCTTCACCTTCACCAGCAGAGCATGATCCTCGGCCAGTCCGCGCCGCGCGTACTCCGCCGATCCGCGGACCGACAGCTCGTCGGAGCGGGATTTGCTCAGCAGGGACAGCTCCGTCACAGGCAGGGAGCCAAGCCGCCAGATCCCGTTCACCTCGCGTAAGAACATCTCCGTCGGAACGCCCATCTGAGAGTGGAACACCGCGCCGGGGGCAGGGACGTTCTCCCACGGGATCTTGATGCGGCGGTTCCCCGTGCCGGAGAAGGTCTGGGCGGCGTAGGAGGGACCGGGACCGATCATGTAGCGAAGGGGCTCCTGCGTGGGGATGAAGCCTTTTTCCGTCAGATCGCCGACGATATAGGTGTCGTGCGCTCCGGAGAATACCCACTTCACGCCGTCGCCCGCGGGCAGGGGATAGAAGTCCGGGCATTCGTTGTCCATGGGCATGGGAACGTCGCAGAACCGGGTCCAGTCCAGAAGGTTGTCCGAGGTGAATATGGCGTAGTCACAGCCGTCCAGGTAGAGGGAAAGGGTGTATTTTCCCAGTTCGTCGGACCACTGGACCTTGGGATCCCGGTTCGCGCCCACGATGTGGGGGATAATGGGATTCTTTTCGTATTTATTGAAGCTCTTGCCGCCGTCCGTGGAATAAGCCAGGCACTGGGTAAAGGGAACGTCCTTCGACATCTCGTTGTTCCCGCCGGCCGCGGTGTAGAACAGCAGAATGGCGTTTTCTCCGAATCCGGCGACACCCCGCTCGTCCACTACGGCGGAGCCGGAGAACATGGTGCCCGTTTCGTCAGGGAAGAGCGTGTCCCCCAGATCGGTCCAGTGGAACAGATCGGTGGAGACGGCGTGCCCCCAGGTCATGTTGCCCCATTCCGTGCTCATGGGGTTGTGCTGGCTGAACATGTGATACACGCCGTCCACACAGACCAGGCCATTGGGATCGTTGGTCCATCCAAGAGTGGTGGTGAAATGGACGGCGGGGCGCAGGAAGGTTCCCCCGGGGATCTCTTCGGTCCGGGGCAGACGATCGGCAACGGCGGTGGGCAGGACGCGCCCCTCAGCGTCGGTGACGGCGCACTCCCCGAACCGGGTCACGTCGATGTGGGCGTAGAAGGCGGGATACTCGGGATCGTAGGACGCCGTGAAGTCCGAGACGATCCGCCCGTCGGGGGTGCGGATATAGCAGGTCTGCTTCGGCTTCGCGTCGTTGACGGGCAGGAGAAGATAGCGGGGCATGATGAAACCTCCGTGGATGGTCAGAATGGATGGGACTGCTGATTGCCCCCATTATACCATGCAGGAGATGGGATTGCAAGGGGGAAAGAGGAGTCTGTTCGGGCCTGTCTGATCGAGTCGGCAAAGATCGGGAAAAGAGAAAAGACAGCGGAATCGTCTCTGCTGCCTTTCCTTTTTCCGGGCATTACACCGGACGTATATCCAGAAGCCCGTTCTCACATCCGAGCCGCGTTTATCTGAAATACGCCGCGGCGGAGGAGAAGAGCTTCATGTCGTAGTTCCCGGGGACGTTGACGTACAGGCCCTCGTTCCAGCGCTCGCTGTGGCCCATCTTGCCGAAGACCCGGCCGTCCGGGGAGGTGATGCCCTCGATGGCCAGCACGGAGCCGTTGGGGTTGAAGTCGATGTCCATGGTGGCGCGTCCCTCCAGATCCACATACTGGGTGGCGATCTGACCGTTTTCGATCAGCCGCTTCAGCATGTCGTCGGAGGCGATGAACCGGCCCTCACCGTGGGAAATCGGAACATTGTACACCTCGCCGATCTCGCATCCCGCCAGCCAGGGGGACTTGTTGGAGGACACGCGGGTATGCACGATCCGGGACTGGTGGCGGCCGATCCTGTTGAAGGTCAGCGTCGGGCAGGTCTCGTCCGTGTCCACGATCTCGCCGAAGGGGACCAGCCCCAGCTTCACGATGGCCTGGAAGCCGTTGCATATGCCGCACATGAGGCCGCCGCGGTTCTTCAGCAGCTCGTTGGTGCCGTCCTTCACCGCGCCGGAGCGGAAGAAAGCTGTGATGAACTTACCGCTGCCGTCCGGTTCGTCGCCGCCGGAGAAGCCTCCGGGGATGAACACAGCCTGCGCCTGCTTCAGCTCTCTGGCGAAGGCGTCCACGGATTCGGCTACGGCGGAGGGCGTCAGGTTCCGGAGCACCATGATCTTCGCGTCAAATCCGGCGGCAGACAGAGCCTTGGCCGTATCGTACTCGCAGTTGGTGCCGGGGAAGGCGGGGATCAGGACTCTGGGCTTGGCGAAGTGCTCCGTGGTCCGGACCCGGGTATAGGATTTCGCGGTGACGGTCTCCACGGGCTCGTCAGCCTTCTGGGACAGAGCGTTCACGGGATACACACCCTCCAGCACGCCGTTGTACGACTTCTCGAGGCAATTCAGGCAGACCCGTTCGGAACCGAGGCAGAGCGCGTAGTCCTCCGTGGTTTCGCCAATGATCCGCGCACCCTCGGGGACCTCTCCCTCCGCCAGCTCCAGCACGAAGGAACCGTAGGAGTAACGGAACAGCTCGCCCAGGGTGATCTCACCGTCCAGCTTCGCGCCGACGCGGTTTCCGAGAGCCATCTTGAAGAGCGCTTCCGCGACACCGCCGTAGGAGGGAGTCCAGGCGGAGAGGATCCGGCCGGATTCGATGCCGCTGCGCACGGTCTCAAAGCACCGGATTAGGGAGGAGGCCTCGGGCAGTCCTCTTTCATCGACGTCCGGCGTCAGAAGGGCGATCCGGTGTCCGGCTTCCTTGAACTCCGGGGAGATCACGTCGGAGGCGCGGTCCACGGTCACGGCGAAGGACACCAGGGTCGGAGGCACGTCCAGCTTCTCGAAGGATCCGCTCATGGAGTCCTTGCCGCCGATGGAGGCGATCCCCAGGTCCATCTGGGCCTCGAAGGCGCCGAGCAGGGCGGACAGGGGCTTTCCCCAGCGGGCGGGGTCCCGCAGAGGCTTTTCGAAGTACTCCTGGAAGGTGAGATAGACCTCCCGGAAGGAAGCGCCCGAGGCAATCAGCCGGGAGACGGACTCCACCACCGCCAGATAGGAGGCGTGGTAGGGGCTTTTTTCCGCGATCATGGGGTTGTAGCCCCAGGCCATAAGGGAGGCGGTGGAGGCGTTCCGGTCGGCGACGGAGATCTTGTGGGCCATGGCCTGGGAGGGCGTGGTCTGATACTTCCCGCCGAAGGGCATGAGCACGGAGCCCGCGCCGATGGTGGAGTCAAACCGCTCCGACAGACCCCGCTGGGACGCCACGTTCAGATCGGACACCAGCGCTTTCATGCCGTCCGCAAACTCCGCGGGGATGAGCTTTCTCCAGTCCTCCGGGGAGGCGGGGGAGGCGTCCATGTGCTTTTCCGCGCCGTTTGAGGACAGGAATTCCCGGGACAGGTCCACGATGGTCTTGCCGCGCCAGGTCATGGTGAGACGGGGATCCTCGGTCACGACGGCCACCACGGTGGATTCGAGGTTCTCGGCGTCCGCCAGTCTGCAGAATCGTTCCGCGTCCTCCTTCGCCACCACCACGGCCATGCGCTCCTGGGATTCGCTGATGGCCAGCTCGGTGCCGTCCAGGCCGTCGTACTTCTTCGGGACCTTGTCCAGATCGATGGCCAGACCGTCCGCCAGCTCGCCGATGGCCACGGACACGCCGCCTGCGCCGAAGTCGTTGCACCGCTTGATGAGCAGGGAGGCCTCCGGATTCCGGAAGAGCCTCTGCAGCTTTCTCTCCTCCGGCGCGTTGCCCTTCTGGACCTCCGCGCCGCAGGTTTCGAGGGAGTGCAGGTTGTGGGACTTGGAGGAGCCCGTCGCGCCGCCGCAGCCGTCCCGTCCCGTGCGACCGCCCAAGAGGATCACCAGATCCCCGGGAACCGGTCTCTCGCGCCGCACGGTCTCCTCGGGAGCAGCCGCGATGACTGCCCCGATTTCCATGTGCTTGGCAACGTAGCCGGGATGGTACAGCTCGCTGACCTGACCGGTGGCCAGACCGATCTGGTTGCCGTAGGAGGAGTAACCCGCCGCGGCCGTAGCCACCAGCTTCTTCTGGGGCAGCTTGCCCTCCAGGGTCTTTTCCACGGGCTGGGTGGGATCTCCGGCTCCCGTGACCCGCATGGCCGCGTAGACATAGCTCCGTCCGGACAGGGGATCGCGGATCGCACCGCCGATACAGGTAGCCGCGCCGCCGAAGGGTTCGATTTCCGTGGGATGGTTGTGGGTCTCGTTCTTGAAGAGCAGGAGCCACTTTTCCGTCTTTCCTTCGATTTCCGCGTCGATCTTCACGGTGCAGGCGTTGATCTCCTCGGATTCATCCAGACGCGGGAGCTTTCCCTCCGCCTTCAGGGCACGCACGGCAACGGTGGCAAGGTCCATGAGGTTCACGGGCTTTTTGCTGCGTCCCAGGGCGTTCCGGGTCTCCAGATAACGGTCCCAGGCCCGGGAGAGGGTGGGATCCTCGAAGGAGACCTTGTCGATGGTGGTGAGGAAGGTGGTGTGGCGGCAGTGATCGGACCAGTAGGTGTCGATCATGCGGATCTCGGTGAGGGTGGGATCCCGGTCCTCGCCCCGGAAGTAGGAGCGGGTGAAGGCCAGGTCCGCCTCGTCCATGGCAAGACCCCATTTCGCGATGAAGGGAGCGAGGGCCCCGTCCTCCATGGCGCGGAAGCCGTCCAGAACCGCCACGTCTGCGGGAACGTCGTACTGCTGGGCCAGGGTGTCCTTCTCCCCGAGGGTCGCCTCCCGGGCCTCCACCGGGTTGATGACATACTTCTTCACCGCGGCGAATTCCTCGTCGGTCAGACTGCCGGAGAGGATATAGACCTTCGCGGATTGAACCGTCGGACGCACGCCCCGGGAGATGATCTGGATGCACTGTGCGGCGGAGTCTGCTCTTTGATCGTACTGGCCGGGCAGATACTCCACGGCGAAGACCCGGCTTCCCTCGGGAACGGACAGGGTGTCCGAAGTCAGGTCCACCTGGGGCTCGGAAAAGACGGTGTTCTTCGCGTAGAGGAACAGGTCCTCGTCCAGGCCCTCGGCGTCGTACCGGTTGAGGATCCGGACGCTCTCCAGTCCCCGGATGCCAAGGAAGGAGACGAGATCGTTCTTCAGTGCGTCCGCTTCGACGGTCAGGCCGGGACGCTTTTCGACATATACTCTGTAAACCAATTTATTCTCCTTTTGCAGCGAGAGCCCTCGCGCCGATGTCATGTCTCATGTAGGCGTTCTCGAACCGCACGTCTCCGGCTGCGTCGTAGGCGTTTCGCACGGCCTCCTCCAGCGTGGGAGCCACCGCCGTGACACCCAGGACCCGCCCTCCGGAGGTGACGATCTGCCCGCCCGCCCATTTCGCTCCGGCCACGTAAATCTCTGCCCCGTGCTTCGGCTCCTTCGGCAGGGTAATGGGGAAGCCGGTGGCGTATTTCTTCGGATAGCCCTCGGAGGCCAGGATCACGCAGCAGGCGGAGGCGTCCTTCCAGCGGATGTCCAGATCCTTCAGGGTCCCGTTCCGGACGGCCTTCATGATGGTGAAGAGATCCGTGTCCAACAGGGGCAGGACCACCTGAGTCTCGGGATCCCCGAACCGGCAGTTGTATTCGATGACCTTCGGGCCGTTCTTTGTGATCATGAGGCCGAAGTACAGGCA
>CACYWX010000098.1 GCA_902778205.1 uncultured Ruminococcus sp.
CGCGGCTCCTCGATAAAGGAGAAAAAGAATAACGAACACCTTTGAAGCACAACAGGGCTGTCGCATTTCTCCATTTTCAGGAGTTAATGCGACAGCCCCACGATGATCGGCTTGAATGCAAGGAGGCGTTCCATGTTCATCCGCGGCGGCATACTCTTCCGCTCCACGGTCCTCGGGGAGATCCCGGGGGTCCGTCACGGCTTTTCCGGCCGGGACGGCGGCGTCAGCGTCCTGCCCCATACCCGCTCCCTCAACCTGACCGTCGATCTGGGGGATCCCCCCGAAATCGTCCGGACCAACACGGACATCTTCTGCCGCGCCGTCTCGGAGGACCGGTTCGGAGCGGAGAGCGGCGTCAAGGCCCATCAGATCCACTCCGCCCGGATCCGTTCCCTGTCCTCCGCCGACGCGGGTGAGGGCGCGGTCCGGGAGGCGGGGGAGGACTGCGACGGCTTTGTCACCGACGCCCCGGGAGTCCTGCCCATGATCCGGACCGCGGACTGCGTGCCCATCCTGTTCGCCGGGCTGAAGGAGGACGGACGCCCGGTGATCGCGGCGGTCCACGCGGGATGGCGCGGCACGGCGTCCGGCATCGCGGCGGGAGCGGTGGACGCGCTGAGGGAGCGGGGCTGTTCCCTCTCCTCGGTCCGGTGCGCCGTAGGAGCCCACATTGGCTTCTGCTGCTACGAGGTGGGAGAGGATTTTGTACAGTCCGTGGCCTCCCTTCTGGGACACGGGTTCGCCGCGCGCCATATCCGTCCCGTACCCGGAGCCCCGGCCGGATCGAAGCCCCACGCGGACCTGACGGGCATGAACCGGGAGCTTCTGCTTCTCTCCGGTCTCACGGAGGAGCAGATCGACGTGTCCCCGGACTGTACCATGTGCGCGCACCCGGCCCTGTACTACTCCCACCGGCGGATGAAGGGCGTCCGCGGCACCCAGGGAGCGGGGATCGTGATCCTCTGACGCCGCCGTCAAAGGTCCTCCGTCCCGCAATCACCTAAAAAACACAGATCCGCACAAAATACCGGTCCTGTGTTCAAGATTTATTTATAAATCTGTGATATAATTCAGTTAACTGTGATTATTCCATCTTCGCGGAGAGGAATTTCTGTTTCTATGATCGAAATCAACCATCTTGTCAAGAACTACGGCTCGAAATTCGCCGTGGACGACGTCTCCTTCAAGGTCGGAGAAGGCGAAATCGTCGGCTTCCTCGGGCCCAACGGCGCGGGAAAGTCCACCACCATGAACATCCTGACCGGCTATCTCTCCTCCACCTCCGGAGAAGCGAAGGTCGGCGGCATCGACATCCTGGAGAATCCCTACGAGGCCAAGAAGCTCATCGGCTTTCTGCCGGAGCAACCCCCGCTCTACATCGACATGACCGTCCAGGAGTACCTGAACTTCGTCTACGACATCAAGGCCTGTAAACTCAACCGGGAAAAGCACCTGGAGGAGATCCGCAAGGTCACCAAGATCGACGACGTGAAGAACCGCCTGATCCGGAACCTGTCCAAGGGCTACCGCCAGCGGGTCGGCATCGCTCAGGCGCTGGTGGGCAATCCGCCGGTCATCATCTTCGACGAGCCCACCGTGGGCCTGGACCCCAAGCAGATCATCGAGATCCGCAACCTGATCCGTTCCCTCGGGAAGAACCACACTGTGGTGCTCTCCACCCACATCCTGTCCGAGGTCCAGTCCGTCTGCGACCGGATCATCATCATCAACGAGGGCAAGATCATCGCCGACGAAAAGACCGAGAACATCACCCAGGCCGTGGATCAGAACCGCCGCTACAATGTGAAAATCTCCGGTCCCCAGCGGGAGGTCCTGGCCGTCCTCGGCGCCATCCCGGGCGTCACCTCCGTGGAGCTGACCGGAGAGCGGGAGCTGGACAGCTACGTCTACCGGCTGGAAACGGAGCGGGGCGTGGACGTCCGGAAGCCTCTGTTCTACGCCATGGCTGAAAAGAACTGGCCGATTCTGGGGCTGGAGGCCGTGGGCATGAATCTCGAAGAGGTCTTCGTACGGATCACCGAACGGGCCGGAAACTGATAAAGGAGACGCGCCATGCTTGCCATTTACAAAAAAGAAATGCGGACCTATTTCACGACGCCCCTGGGCTACGTGTTCATCGCGGTGTTTTTGGCGGTGTCGGGCTTCGTCTTCGCCTTTTCCACCTTCCAGACGCAGACCTCCGACGTCTCCGGCTATTTCCAGCTGATGATCTTCGGATACATCGTCATCATTCCCCTTTTGACCATGCGGTCCTTCGCCGAGGAGAGACGAACCCGGACTGAGCAGCTGCTCATGACCTCCCCGGTCACCATCCCGGCCATGGTCTTCGCCAAGTTCCTCGCGGCCTTCACCATGTTCGCCGGAACGGTGCTGCTGTCCTGCGTCTACTACCTGCCCCTCTTCGGGTACGGCGAGCCCAACGTGGGCCGGGCCGTGGGATGCCTCATCGCCATGCTGCTTCTGGGCATGTGCTTCATCGCCGTGGGCATCTTCGTCTCCACCCTGACGGAATCCACCGTGACGGCCTCCATCGGCACCATGACCATTCTGCTGGTGTTCGTGGTGGCGGCCATCTTCAACAACCTGATCGACTCCTACGTGATCCGCTCCGTGCTGTCCTGGATCTCCGTCTATTCCCGCTATGTCAACTTCACCTACGGCATCTTCGACATTGCCGCCGCCGTCTATTACGTCTCCATCACCGCGGTCTTCCTGTTCCTCGCCATCCGGGTGTACGAGAGAAGAAGATACGCCTGAGGCCGGAGGATCATGATGAACAGAAACAGCATTCTGAATTCCAGAAAATTCAAGTACGGCTCCGCGGCGACGGCCTTTACCATCGCCTTCATCGCCATCGTGGTGATCTTCAACATCATCTTCTCCGCCCTGGCCCGGAAGTACATGTGGTACGTGGACCTGACCAAGGAACAGGTCTACACCCTGTCCGAGGAAGCGAAGGAGATCATGTCCGACGTGAGCCAGGACGTGTACATCCACTTCGCCTCCGAGCCCGACGAGCTCATGAACGGCCAGAACGCCTCCTACACGCGGTACATTTACACCACTGCCCTTCAGCTGCAGGACGCCTTCCCCAATGTGCACGTGGACGCCGTATCGGTGCTGAAGAACCCCTCCTTCTTCCGTGAGTTCTATCAGACCACCGCCTCCGACATCAACACCACCAACGTCATCGTGGAGAGCGGCGGCGAGGTGCGGAACTTCGCGGCAACGGCCTTCTTCACCTTCAACGACGTGAACGACCCCTCCACCGTCTGGGCCTACTCCGGCGAAAAGCGGCTGATCTCCGGCATCATGCAGGTGACCCAGACCGAAAAGCCCATCGTCTCCTTCACCACGGAGCACGGCGAGGCCCTGAACACCCAGGACGCCCTGACTCTCATGCAACTCTTCGACGAGAACGGCTTCACGGTCACGCCCATCAACCTGTCCCAGGAGGCCGTGGACGACGACTGCCGCATCATGGTGATCTACGACCCCGAATACGACTTCATCGGCGCGGAGGCTGAGGACCAGTCCCGCAACGAGATCGAAAAGGTGGACAAGTTCCTGGACCGCTACGGATGCCTGATGGTGTTCGGCGATCCCGCCCACGCGGACAAGCTCACCAACCTGAACGAGTTCCTGGAGGAATGGGGCATCGCCTTCACCCCGCAGACCATGATCCGGGATACGGAGCACGCCATGTCCGTGGACAGCTACTCCATCATCGCGGAATACCAGAAGGACACCCTCGGCGCCTCCATCTACTCCGACCTGAACGCCCTGGCCACCCCGCCCAAGTCCATCATCCGCAAGGCCGCGCCCATCGAGATCCTCTGGGAACAGGGCGGCGGTCTGAACGGATCCCGGGACGTCTCCCCGGTGCTGAAGTCCTACGACACCTCCGAGCTGGTGAAGGACGGCATGGTGTACGACAAGGGCTCCTATAACCTGGTCACCATCTCCCGGGAGAGCCGCATCGTCTCCAACGAGTATTATTACTCCTACGTGATCGCGGCGGGCAGCCCCTCCTTTGCGGCCAAGGACTATCTGGACTCCAACGCCTACGCCAACGACGATATCCTCTCCGCCGCCATGAAGGCCGTGGGACGGGAGCGTGTGCTGGCCGTGCTGGAGCTGAAGCCCTTCGACAAGAGCGACATCACCGTCACCACGGCCGAGGCCAACCGCTGGACCGTCGCCATGACCACGGTGATCCCGGCGATCTTCGCCGTCTGCGGACTGGTCGTCATGACGAGGAGAAAGCATTCATGAATCTGAAAGCCATCAAACGGCTGACGACGGGCCTGGCCATCGCCTTCGCCGTGCTGCTCATCGTCTCCTTCATCCCCTTTATCCCTCACACCACCGAGGTCGTAGACGCGACCACCGGGGAAGCCAAAGAGGTCACGAAGCGCGTGAACTTCTGGGGCGCCGTCAAGGTGGAGGAAAACCTGGACGTGGCCCTGGACATGCTGCCCGGCGAGGTCCGGACCACCTCCCGTCTGACCACCTTCTACATCTTCCAGCCCCTTGAGCGGTCCGAGATCCAGGAAATCAAGGTGGACAACGAGTTCGGCGGATACCGGGTCTACCGGGACGCCACCGACACCTTCCAGCTGGAGGGCTTCACCGGCCTGTCCTTCGATCCGGAGGTCTTCTCCTCCCTGGTGGTTTCCGCCGGCAAGCCCACCGTCATGATGCGCGTGGCCCAGGATCTGGACAAGGCGGGGCTGGCGGAATACGGCCTCGACGATCCCCAGGCCTCCTGGACCCTGACCGCCACGAACGGCGACGTCTACACCCTCTTCGTGGGCGACGAGCTCCTCACCGAGGGCGGCTACTACGTGGAATACGAGGGACGGCCCGGCGCGGTCTACATCATGTCCACCACCATCGCGGACACGATCCTCCAGCCGGCCTACAAGCTGCTCTCTCCCCTGCTGACGGCGGGCCTCTCCACCAACACCTACATGTTCGTGAACGAGTTCACCGTCTGGCACGGCAACGACCTGTTCGTGAACGTCCGGAAGGCCAAGCCCGAGGAGCAGAAGAACCCCGACGCCATCGTGGAGGCCCTGCTGCTGTATCCCCGTCCCGGCGACCGGAGCAACGGCGAGGCCTACGACATCAACGACGACGAGTACTTCACCATCCTCTACAACCTCATGGCGCTGGAGGGCGAGGAGGTTGTCGCCTTCATGCCCACGGAAGAGGAGCTGGAGGCGCACGGACTGGTCATGACGGAGGACGATCTTCCCGCCTACACCATCCGCTACAGCTTCGACGTGACCGACGAGGACACCGGCAAGAGCCAGTCCTATGAGTTCACGATCTTCGTCTCCCTCCGTCAGGAGGACGGCTACTACTACGCGGTCTCCAACCTCTACGGGTACACCACCCTCGTAAAGGTGGGTACCGACAAGCTGGGCTGGCTGGAGGACGACGCCTTCCGCTGGATCTTCCCGACGCCCTTCTTCGAGAACATCACCAAGGTCTCCCGCATCACCCTGAAAGGGGAGGATGTGGATGTGGACTACCGTCTGACCCACGGCTTCGCGGAGGACGGCACCACCCCGACCCTGGAGGTGGACGAGGTGAACTCCGGCGTGCACATCCCCAACGCGGAGGTCAACAACTTCCGTCAGTACTACAAGACCATGCTGAACATCACCAATCAGGAATACGCCGCCCTGACCGACGAGGACCGGGCCGCCCTGATCGCAGACGACAGCCGCGTGCGTCTGGTCATGACCTACGAGGACACGGCGGGCATGGTGACGGAATTCCGCTTCTACCAGTACTACGCCGAATCCACCGGCCACATCTCCGGAGGCAAGATCTTCGTGGTGGTCAACGGCGTGGGCGAGTTCTACACCACCAACGACCTGGTGGACAAGGTAGTCAACGACACCTCCCGCGTCCTGGACGGCCTCGACGTGGACGCCTACGGGCAGAACTGATACACACACGAATTAAGAAAACAAAAGAACCTCCCGGACCGGCTCATCAAGCGTCGGTCCGGGAGTTTTATTATGCACTTGCTTTCCTGACCGGATTCCCGTTCCGGTCTTATTCTATTCTCAGCCTAAAAGTCCAACTTCATGGGTTTCGAACGCTTCATGTAGGAGGCGAATCGCCTTGCGATGAGCTCGCGTACAATAACTCTGATAAGGTTGGATAGCTATATTGGTGTGTCAAGGGTTCGGTTGCACTGTATTGGTATAGCTTGTTCTCTGCTTCCATTCAGAAGTTCTTTGCCAGGCATTTATGCCTGGGGCTTTACTCCGAAAGAAAGCCGCGTTTTCCTCTTTAGCTTGAGATTAGTATTACTTCGCCTTCTTCGTCATGCTCCGGATGACGAACATGGTGCCGAGCATCAGCGCGACGGCCACGATCAGGGAGATCACGGCGGTCAGCGCGCCTCCGATGAGGTTGCCCAGCGCGCCGGCGATGATGAAGGACACGAAGGAGACCGCCGCCACGGTGACCGCGTAGGGCAGCTGTGTGGACACGTGGTTGATGTGGTCGCAGCGCGCACCGGCGGAGGACATGATGGTGGTGTCGGAGATGGGGGAGCAGTGGTCGCCGCAGACCGAACCGGCCAGGCAGGCGGACATGCCGATGTACATCAGCTCGGAGGAGGCCGGGAAGATGCTGGTGACGATGGGGATCAGGATGCCGAAGGTGCCCCAGGAGGTACCGGTGGAGAAGGAGATGAACACCGCCACCAGGAAAATCACGGCGGGCAGGAAGGTGGTGAGCCCGGCGGCGGCTCCGGACATAAAGCTTTTCACGAACTCGGAGGAGCCCAGCTGGGAGGTCATGTTCTTCAGAGATCCGGCGAAGGTCAGGATCAGGATGGCGGGGACCATGGCCTTGAAGCCGTCCGGGAAGCACCCCATGGCCTCCTTGAAGGTGATGGTCCGGCGGCAGACCAGGTAGATCATGACCGCCAGCAGGGTGATGATGCCGCCCCAGGGGAGACCGAGGGTGGCGTCGGTATTGGAGAACGCGCCGATGAAGTCGCCGGCGTAGTCGGTGCCGCCCCATGCGTCCGTCCCGAAGAACCCGCCCACGTAGACCAGACCGATCACGCAGACCACGATCAGCACGGCGATGGGAATCACCAGATCGAACACCCGGCCGCGGCTTCCGGTCTTACCGGTGTCCTCGGCGGCGTGCTCCGTGCCGGAGGTGAAGAGATCACCCTTCTCCACGGCGTTCTTTTCGTGGACCGCCATAGGACCGTAATCGAACTTCATGAGCGCCAGCGCCACGATGAACACCAGCGTCAGCAGGGAGTAGAAATTGTACGGAATGGCACGGACAAACAGGGACAGGCCGGAATAGCCGGTGCCCTCGGCATAGGAGGAGACCGCCGCGGCCCAGGAGGAGATCGGCGCGATCATGCAGACGGGAGCCGCCGTGGCGTCGATGAGGTACGCCAGCTTGGCCCGGGAAATCTTATGGGAGTCCGTGACCGGCTGCATGACGGAGCCCACGGTGAGGCAGTTGAAGTAGTCGTCGATGAAGATCAGCACGCCCAGGAAGAAGGTGGCCAGCTGAGCGCCGACCCGGGTCCTGATGTTCTTCTGGGCCCATTTTCCGAAGGCGGCGGAGGCTCCGGTCCGGTTCAGCAGAGCGACCAGCACACCCAGGATGACGAGGAAGATGAACACGCCGGCGTTGTCGGAAACCGCCGTGATGATGCCGTCGCTGATGACGGTGTCCAGCGTCCCGGCGAAGGAGAAATTCGTGGCCAGAAGCCCGCCCGCGATGATGCCCACGAACAGGGAGGAATAGACCTCCTTGGTGATGAGAGCCAGCACGATGGCGATCAGCGGCGGCAGCAGGGACAGGGCCGTGGCGTAGGCGAAGGATCCACCTCCCGCCGATTCTCCCTCCCCTTCTGCGAAAACGGTGACCGCCATGGTCATGACCAGCACGACGGCCAGGAATACAAAGGGAATGACGCGCGATAGTCTGCGGTGTCTCATGTCTTGTTTCCTTTCATGATTCAGAGAGTAGTGATGAAACAAAAACAGGACGCCCCGCGTTTCGTTCGCCGGACGTCCGTTCAGATCGGATCATGCGGGATCCGATTCAGGAAAAGACGACGCAAGCAGCGCTCCACGGGTTCGTGACAGTCCGTACCGTATTCCGGCACGTCCCAGGGAAGCCGGGTCTCTTCCCTTCGGCGGTTCGACCTCTTCCGGGACGGCCTCCGGATTCCCGTATCCGGCTTCTCCCGCCCCGGCGCCATTCTCACCGCGCCTCTGCTTTGGTTATAGGCTGATTATAGCACGCCCCGGCCCCGAATGCAATAGTCCGGACACAATTTCTTCATTTTTCAGCATCTAAAAAAGAATATCTGCCCGTCAAAAAAGCCCGGGAGAGCTCCGGCCGCGCTGGTCGGACCCTTCCGGGCAGTTTTGATTCGTTCGGGGAACGGATTACCGCTCCACCTCTTCCATAATATAGGCTTCGAGAATGTCGCCCACCTGGATGTCGTTGCACTTTTCCAGGCCGATGCCGCATTCGTAGCCCTGGGCCACCTCGCGCACGTCGTCCTTGAAGCGGCGCAGGGAGGAGATTTTGTCCTCCATGATGACGATGCCGTCCCGCACGATGCGGATCTGGGCCTGACGGGTAACCTTGCCGTCCTGCACGTAGGAGCCGGCCACGATGCCCACGTTGGGCACGCGGATGGTCTGGCGGACCTCGATATGGCCCAGCAGGACCTCGCGGAACTGCGGCGCCAGCATGCCCTTCATGGCCGCGGTGATCTCCTCGATGCACTCGTAGATGATGCGGTAGGTCCGCACATCCACGTTCTGCCGCTCGGCGGAGTCGATGGCGCTCTTGTCGGGACGCACGTTGAAGCCCACGATGATGGCGTTGGAGGCCGCCGCGAACATGACGTCGCTTTCGGTGATGCCGCCCACCGCGGAGTGGATCACGTTGACCTTGACCTCGTCATTGGAAAGCTTCTCCAGGGACTGCTTCACGGCCTCGGCCGATCCGCCCACGTCCGCCTTGACGATGATGTTCAGCTCCTTGACGCCGGCGGCGATCTGGCTGAACAGGTCGTTCAGGGACACCTTGGCGGAGGACTTGAACTGCTCCTCCTTGGCCTTCTCGCGCCGCTGATCTGCCAGCTCACGGGCCATTCTCTCGTCCTCGACGGCGTTGAACTCGTCGCCCGCCGTGGGAACCTCGGACAGACCGATGATCTCCACCGGCACGGAGGGACCCGCTTCCTTGAGGGTGCGGCCCTTGTCGTTGGTCATGGCGCGGACGCGGCCCACGGAGGTACCCGCGATCACGATGTCGCCGGAGTGGAGCGTGCCGTCCTGCACCAGAACCGTCGCCACGGGACCGCGGCCCTTGTCCAGCTTGGCCTCGATGATGACGCCCTTGGCGCGCTTCTTCGGATTGGCCTTGTATTCCTTCACGTCCGCGATGAGGAGGATGTCCTCAAGCAGATCGTTCAGGCCCATGCCGGTCTTGGCGGAAACGGGAACGCACATGACGTCGCCGCCCCATTCCTCGGGAACCAG
>CACYWX010000099.1 GCA_902778205.1 uncultured Ruminococcus sp.
CCGATAATCCGGCTTCGACAGGGAGAGGAACGCCGAGGTGGGTCCGTCGCGGTCCATGCCGTAGGTGGGAGAGGCGGCGTCGGACAGAGGGACCCCCGCGTGCCGTCCATCGGGAGTGGCTCCGGTGATCTTTCCGGCGGAGACGCTCTGGGTGTTGGAGGCGATAGCCGTGTAGAAGGGGCCTCCGTCCCGGGTGCGGTACCGGGAGAACACGCCGTTTGTGAATTCCACGAACCACACGGCGTACTTGTCGACAAACTCGTCGTTGTTCCCGTATTTCGGACAGGCGAGCAGTCTCGCCCGGAGGTCCTCGTAACCGTCGAAATCCGCGGCCATGGCGTCCCGCAGGTCGGAGAGGGTGCAGGCCCGGTCCAGATACACGGTCTTCTCCACCGCCGCCAGGGAGTCCGCCACCGTGGCGATGCCCATCATGCAGGCGCCGTGAGCCGACGGATATTTCGCGCCTCCCGCGTTGATGTCCATGCCCCGTCCGATGCAGTCCTCGCAGAAGACCGACATCCAGGGCTCGGCGTAATTACGATAGTTGTACCGGCCGTTCTCGTTGTTGAACACGGCAGCGTATTCCGCGGCGGAAAAGACGATCTGCCGTTCGAAGGCCCCGAGGAAGTCCTCCATGGTCAGAAAGTCCTCAAGCGGTCCGGTGTCCAGTCCCCGGTATCCCGGATCCAGGGCGGAGCGTCCCCGGTAGAACACGGCCTCGAGAAACTCGGGAATATTGAACCGCCCGTCGGACCAGGCGGGCTGCTGTCCTGGCAGGAAATTCTCGATGCAGCCCACGAAGCAGTAGTTCCGCGCGTCCCGCATCTCGTATCCGTGGCGGGCCAGGGCCGGGATGTTCACCCTGTCGTTCATGAGGGCGGGATAGCCGAGGCCTGTGCCGATGACTCTCAGGCATTCGTCGATGAACCGGTCCGGCATCCCCTCGTGGAGGCGCGCGGAGAGGTTCGGCCCCGGCACGTTGGCGTCCCGCACGGCATGGAGGATCACATAGGACAGCTCATTGACGCCCTCCTCCCCGTCCGGGGTGACGCCGCCGATGCAGATGTTCACCGTGTCGTCGCCGCCCAGCCACCGGCTTTCGGTCAGCTTGATGAAGGCGCAGGCAAAGAGATCCTCCGCGTCCCCGGGAGTCAGCCTCCCCTCCTCCAGATCCTTCCGATAATAAGGAAGCAGGTACTGATCCATGCGGCCGAGGGCCATGGCGTACTTGCCCTGGAAAGTGAAGGACAGATGGACCAGCCACACCAGATTCAAAGCCTGCCGCAGGGTCCGGGGCGGATCCCACGTCACGGCCTCCAGATCCTCCGCCAGCGCCGTCAGCTCCCGCCGGTATTCATCGCTTTCGGCCTCCGCCGCCGTATGACGTGCCGCCTCCGCATGACGGGACACGAACGCGGAAAAGCCCTCCGTCACCAGTCGCTGCGCCCGGAGGAATTCGGTCTTCTCCGGATCCTCCCGGTGCCGCTCCAGGGATTCGTCGATGCGGGCCAGGGTGCCGGAGATCCCGTCCGCAAGAAACCGCTCGTAGCCCGGCGCGAAATGGTCCGAATTCGTCCAGAACCCCAGCTGACCGTAGGACGCGCAGATTCGCCGGGCCGCGTCCAGCTCTCCCCCGTCATATTCGGAGACGAAGTTCCCCGCCCGGCTTCCCGCGATCCGGTCACAGGGGTACACCACGGCCGGGAACTGACGGAACCAGGCGTTCTGCGCCATGGCCTTGGCCGTCAGGGGCGTCTCCTCGTAGGTCCGACAAAAGGACCGGTACCGGATCAGCTCCGTCAGACAATAATCTCCCTCCGGTTTGTGCCGGACAGCCTGTCTCACCGCTTCAAGATGCCTCATGCTCAGCCTCCCCGTATGATGCCGGTCTTTTCAGGGCCATTATAGCATGTTTTCCCCAAAGAATCAAGCGCGCGCGGGATTTGTCCCGGGATCCTCCGCAAGGATCACGGACCGGTCCGCGGGAAAGTCCTCCGGTACGTCGAACACGATATCCCGTTCCGCGCTCTCCGCCGTCAGCTCGTGTCCGTTCCAGGAGATCTCCCCGAAGGTCAGCCGCCCGATCCGGAAGGCGGAGCAGGGCTTATTGTCCTCGTTCTTCACGTTCACCACGATGAAGCCGGGAGCGACGGCGGGATTGAGTCTTGCCTCCTTCGCCCGGATCCGGCGGAAGACCAGATCCCGGACGCACCCGCCCTTGTGCATGACCACCGTGGCCAGGGAGCACCGCGCGCTGTAGATCTCCAGATCCTCGAAGACCATATCGCAGTCCTCCACCGCCGGATCGTCCCCCCGGATGGACACGGACGCACACCCCAGATGCTCCGACCAGTCCGCCAGGGCGTAGCCCACGCTGTTGCGCCGCCAGGTCACGCCGTGCTGGGAGAAATTGGATTCGTAGATGCACCCGTACGCCACCCCCTTGTCGGTCCAGACGGCGTTGTCCTCGAACAGGACCCCGTTGGTCCGGACCGCGCTGTCCGAGGTGGATTTGACCTCCAGCGCGTCGTCGCCGGTCCGGACGAAGCATCCGCTGACCCGGGCGTTCTCGCAGTCCGACAGCATGACCCCGTCCGAAAAGGTGCGGTAGCCGATCAGAAGCAGATCCCGCACCGCCAGATTCCGGCATCCCGTGAAGCAGCAGGTCCAGCTGTTGGAGTTGACCACGGTGAAGCCGGAGAACTCCAGATCCTCGCACCCGACGAAATCGAACACCGCCCGGGACGGCTCCCGAAGGGACATGTCCAGCGCAGGGCGGCCGAGGACCCGGATGTTCTTTCTGCCATGGCAGACGAGGGCGTGCTCCGGATTCGTCCCAGGCGAAAAGGACTGGGCCGACAGAAGAACGCCGGGCTCGAAATACAGGGTCACGTCGTCCGCCGCGATCCGGACGGACTCAAAGGCATAGGTCCCCGGGCGGAACCGGACGAAGGTCCCGGGACGGTCGAAGGTCAGCCGGTCCCCGGGATATTCCCCCGGTTCAAAGACCACCTCACGCATTCCCGAAGGGCAGACCTCCCTCTCCCGCCGCTTCACCAACACCGTCAGCGGGCGGAAGGACCCGTCCCTCTCCCCCACCCGGTCGAAGGTGAAGGTGAAGGAGCCGCAGGAGTTCAGCCGCGCCCGGACAACTCTTCCGTCGGATTCCGCCTCAACGCCCGCGCTCTCCGGCAGGACCGTGTTGAAAACCCGCTCCCGGTCCGTGATGATCTCCGCCTCCAGCGCGAAATCCTCCCCTTCCCCGGCGTCGACCTCGACCCACGCGAAGGAATGGGGATCCCGGGTGGTCTTGGCCGCATAGCAGGGGATCTCTTCCCCGCCGATCCTCAGCCGGAACCAGGGAGACACGACGATCCCGGGCCTTTCGCACGCGCCGTTCTGCATGTTGACGCTGTTCTCCCGGATCCACGCCTCGAGCTCCTCCCCCTTCGGCGCGAAATCCGTGAACCGCACGCCCTCCGCTCTTGTGCTTCTCTTCCCGTCCATGGCACAGTCCTCCCGGAACCATTCGTTTTTCACCCGCATTATAGCACACCCTTCCCCCGGGATCAAGAGAGGACGGAGGACAAATGACGGCCCCAATCCCGCAAAACCGGTTGACAGGGGGAGGCGGGCACCTTATAATAGAGCTGAAAACCATCGGAACGGGGGATTCACCATGACAGCCAGAAGACTGAAGCCGGAGGAACGGTTCGAAGCGCGGCGCAACGCCATGATCGCCTTTCACGGCCGCATGAGCGATCCGGAGGAGGAACGGGCGGAGAGCCTCGGAGAGACCACGGAGTCCTGGGGCACGTTCCGGGAGGACGGCCGTCTCATGGCCAGCCTGACAGACTATTCCTATCTCACCTGGTTCGACGGACACGCCGTAAAAACCGGCGGCGTCAGCGAGGTGGCGGCGTTTCCGGAATTCCGGGGACAGGGCGCGGTCCGGAGGCTGTTCGAGGCGTTCCTGCCTGCCGCGAGGGAAAACGGAGAGATCCTCTCCATGCTCTGTCCCTCCTCCCACGACCTGTACCGGAAATTCGGATACGGCACCGTCTGCCTCCAGAGCGTGTACACCATGAAGCCGGACGCGCTGTCGGAATACCGCTTCGATGGATCGGCTGAACTGCTCGAGCCCGGGGGATCCGTCGCGGAGCACACGGCCCTCTACAACCGGTTTGCCCGGATGTGCAGTCTGGCGGCGGCCCGGTCGGAGGAGGACATGAGAAAGTGCCTCTGCGGCGAATACTGGAGGACCCGCCGGTTCTGCTACCTGCTCCGGGACAAGGAGGGACCCGCCGCCTACGTGCAGTTCGCCGACGACCGCACGCCTGCGGGATCCATCCTGGCCGTATGGGACATGGCCTTTGACGGACGCCGGGGGTTCGAGGCGGTGCTTGGCTTTCTGTCCCGCTTCGGTCTGGATTACGACTCCCTGGAGCTCTGGACCCCCGCCGGGATCGAGCTTCTGACCCTGATCCGCTCCCCGCGCTCCTTTGAGATCAAAAAGCGCACCCGGGACAACTTCATGGTCCGGGCCGTCCATGTGCAAAGGCTCCTGTCCCTTCTGAAAAAGCCGTCCGAAACCCGGTTCACCGTCCGGGTCCGCGATCCCCTGATCCCGGAGAACGACGGGACCTTCGCGGTTTCCGGTGACGAAGCGGTCCCCTCCGACGACGCGCCGGACCTTGAGGCGGACGTGGGAGCTCTCTCCCAGATGGCGGTGGGCGCGGTAAGCCTGAGAGAGGCGGAGTACCTGCCGGGCGTCCGGATATGCGGAAACCGGGAGGTTCTGGAGCGGATCTTCGTCCGAAAGCCCGTCTTCAACAATGAAAACTTCTGACTCTCCGGGCCCCCGCCGGAGGAGGAACCGACACAAGGAGACAAACCATGACCTTTTCCGTTTTCGCCGATCTTCACCACTATCCCGGCGTCTTCATGGGAGGCACCGACGAGGACCTGGCCTTCATCCAGCAGAGAGCTGAAGAGGCGGGCTCGGAGTTCATCATCCACGCCGGCGACTTCTGCCACGGCCCCTCCCTGGCCCGGGAGTATCTGGCGAAGTACAACGACTTTCACATCCCAAGCTATCACTGCCTCGGCAACCACGACACGGACCACACCTCCCTCGCCGAGACCCTTGCCCTCTACAACATGCCAAACGGCCACTACTTCTTCGACCGGGGCGGATACCGCTTCATCGTCTGCGATCCCAACTATTATCTACTGGATGGGGAGTACGTCCACTATGACCTGGGGAACTACTACAAGCACGGCTCCCTCCGGGACTACATGCCCCCGGATCAGGTGGAATGGCTGAGGGAGACCATCGACGGCGCGCCGGGTCCCTGCATTCTCATCAGCCACGAGAGCTTCGAGAGGCCGGACGGCGTGAAGAACCGGGACGAGGTGGTGAACGTGATCCGGGAAGCCAACCGGAAGAAAGCCCACAGCGTCCTGCTCTGCATCAACGGCCACCATCACCGAGATTTCCTCCGGATCTGGGAGGGGGTCTGCTGGTTCGAGCTCAACTCCGCCTCCTACGACTGGCTCCCCGTGCGCCACGACCGCTATCCGGAGGAGCTGTGCCGGGAGTACAGTCTGCTCTCCAACACCGTGGTCTACAACGATCCGATCCACGCCGTCGTCACGCTGGAGGGAACCTCCATCCGCATCGACGGCATGGAGAGCACCATGTTTCTGGGCATCAACCGGGAGCACACCGACAATCCGATTTACGACGCCGCGGGACGGGCCGTCACACCCACGGTCCAGAGCGCCCGCATCACGCTGGACTGACCCGGCCTGCCCGGGAGGAGGAAGCATCATGACACCGAACGCGCTCTGTACGGAAGAAGAGCTCCGGAGGCTGAAGGAGACCGCCGATCCGGAGCTGAGGGCCTTCACGGACGATCTGCTCCGGAGGGCAAAGGAGGCTCTGGACGGCGGAGGAGGAGATCTGACGCTTCTGTCCTTCGCTTATCTGTACACCGGGGATCCCGCGTATTTCGGGCCTGCCCGGCGGAGTCTGCTGAACACGGCGAACGAGAAGAGCTGGATTGACCCCGATTACGATCCCGCGGCCTACAACGGGTACGACATCCGCACGTCCCTGGGGACTGCCTCAAGAACTGTCTCCGTCTCCCTGGGCTTCTCCGTCTTCCGGGATCTCTTCACACCGGAGGACCGGGACACGATCGTCCGGGCGGCGTATGAAAAGGGGATTTACGACATTCTGAAGGACTGGGTCCTGCCCGGCACGCGGATCCACGCCCTGGACACCATGGGACACAACTTCTGGTGCGTTATCGTCTCCGCCGCCGGTCTGGGCGCCGCCGTATTCCGGGACCTCATCCCGGACGCGAACGAGCTTCTCCGGCAGGCGTCCGAGGCGCTGGAGTCCTGGTTCCGCTATCCCGGCAATCCCATGAACGCAAAGCCCGTGAACATCGACGGCGGCGGCTATTACGAGTCGGTCAACTACTTCGACTACAGCATGCACGAGTATCTGATCTTCGCCGACGCCTGTCTCCGTCTGACCGGACGGCGCCCCTTCGACGACGAAGTCATCCTCGGGCAGTGCGCGGAGTTCTTCCTTCAGTGCTGGTACCCCTCGGACGGGCAGAAGGACTACACCGTGGGCTTCGGCGACACGGACGGCGCGTCCTGCTGGTACTCTCCCCTGTGGTTCCTGCGGTACGGGATCGACGTGCCCGGCCTCCGGTATTATCTCCGGACCAGGAATCAGACCGGCGCGGACCCGGTGCTCGAAGCCCTGCTCTGGGATGAGATCCGGCACACCCCCGCCGCGCCTCCCGCCGCACTCTCCGCCTGCTGGCCGCGCATCGGATGGGCCGTGCTCCGGGACGGCTGGGAGAAGAACGCGAATATGCTGGCCGTCAAGTGCGGCGACACCTGGAACCACGCCCACGCCGACTGCGCCCACTTCATCCTCTATCGGAAGGGAAAACCGGAGATCTGCGACTCCCTGACGGCCTCCTATTCGGACGAGCTGTACCACACCTACTTCGTGGATTCGGCGGCCCACAACGTCCTGCTCTTCAACGGTCACGGACAGGACTTCCGGGACAACTACAAGAACAACACCCATCTGCCCGGGCGGATTTTGAACTTCACGGACCGGGACGGCTTCCGATATCTGGCGGCGGACGGCACGGGCCCCATGAGCCGGTATTTCCGCAAGCACCACCGCCATTTCCTGTGGCTGGACGGCTTCATCCTGATCTACGACGACGTGGAGTGCTACGAGGCCGGCGACGTGGCCTTCCTGCTCCACGCTCTCCCCGGAAACACCTTCCGGATGCTGTCCCCGGCCCGGGAGGAGACCCGGACCGGATGGAAGCACAGCGGAGAGGAAACCGTCGCATACACGGCCTATCACACCGCCACGGACGAGGAGCACCACGCGAAGTTTTGCGGGATCATCCTGCTGGACGAGAGTCTGGCCCCCGTCATGGAGGACGTGACGGACGGCTGGAGGATCACCGCCGGGGACACGGTGGTCTACGTCAACCGCCGGGCCGACGGGAAGGTCGTCCACCGCAACTGCATCAACGTCATGGACGGCATCGTCACGGACGCGGAGCTCCTGGCGTTATCCGGCGGCCGGTACGGGGTGGTCAACGGCTCCATCGTGCGTGCGGACGGGGAGTCGATCCTCGAGACCCTGTCCCGGGTGAACGGCTGGTGCGACCTGGCGTGAGAAGCCGGACGAAAGAAAAAATCGCGCGGAGCGGATCGGAAGTCCGTTCTGCGCGATTGTCTTATGCGGGAACAAGGTTCGGCAAACGCCTGACCGTCTCCGCTCAAACCGGGACCTTGAAGACGACCTTCTTCACGGTACCCGGCTTTCCGACACAGAGACCCGGTCTGTGGGCCTCCGACGGCAGCAGGACGATGGCCTGTCCGGCGCGGAGCACGTGGGGCTTTCCCTCTCCCGTTCCGAACAGGATGTCCGCCTCCCCGTCGTAGGCGCGGGTCAGCTTCAGGGATTCCACGGGCGCGGTCTCCACGATCTCCTCCCCGGACACCACGTACTGCACGTCGATGTACCGGCGGTGGGCCTCGAAGATCCCGCTCTCCTTCGTGGTGTATTCGGATACGTTGGCGCAGATCCCGTCCTCCATTTCGTACCGTCCCGGAGCCAGTCCGTCCGCCTCTCCGGCATAAATCTTATCCCACACCCGATGGAGCCTGTCGAGGGTTTCGTATGCAATGCCGTTCATGCCTGAGCCTCCTCGTTCCAGATGGGATTTCCCACGGCGATGCGCAGGTCCCGGGTCTCGTCGAACACCTCCACCCGGAGCAGCGCGCTCTCCCCCGCGGGGCAGGAAAACCACGTGTCCTCGTCGGGAGACACCGAAACGCTCAACAGAACGTCCTCCCCGCCGATCACGTCCGCCCGGTATCTGTGGGAGGGATCCCGGACGCTCTTGTGGAAATCGCCCACGCAGACCGTCAGCCGCTGGTCCGCGAACCGGCACGTGCCGCCCATTCTCGTATCGCCCACGGCCATGCGGATGCCCACGGGACCGCAGACGAAGTCGCCCGCCCGCAGACAGGGGAGATAGGACCGCGCCGCGTGTTCCTCCGCGTAGAGGGTCGTCAGGGCGGTGTCCCGGGGCTCGCTGTGCAGGTCGCAGCCCGCCGTGGCGTACACCCGCTTGCCGATCCGCAGAAGGTCCGTCCAGAGGGCATAATCCTTTTTGGTATCCTCCGTATCCAGGCCGATGTAGAACACCTCGATCCCGGTGCCGTCCCGGAACCAGTAGTCCGCAGGATCCTCCGACTGCATCAGCTGCTTCGGATGGGGATGGACGAAGAAGCCGCCGTGGGACAGGACCGCGTCGATCAGCTCCCCGAACCGCTCCCGGGTGAAGGCGGGATACACGAAATGTCCCTCGATGCCGCCGGTGAACTCGTATTCCGGGAACTCCTCAAGGAGCTTCGCCAGCTCGTCCCGCTCCGGCAGAAGGATGTTGTAGTGCATGGACTTGTTCTCCGCCCCGCTGTCCGTGATCCGGGTGCCGGGCTCCGTGCCGGGAATGAACAGCCCGTCCTCCCATGCCGGCTGGTACATATGCCGCACCTGCCGATGGTCCAGGATGGCCGCGAAATCCATCTCCAGCGCGCGGAGCTTCTCCGGCCACTGCTCCAGGGGACACTTCCCGTCGCTGGTGCCGCCGCTGTCCGAATGGTCGTGGAGCTCCCCGTGAAAGACCCGGCGTCCCCGGTACAGACTCTCAAGCGCTTCCCTCTCCTGTGTGGTGATCATACCGCACCTCCCGAAAATGCCCGCAGGCTGATTCAGGCACCATTATACCCCCTCCCGCGCCGGAAGTCAAGGGACCGGGGACGGATCCTCCTTGACGGGACGGATGATCCGTGGTACAATGGAACCGAACCGACAATGAAACGAGGTGGACTGAAA
>CACYWX010000100.1 GCA_902778205.1 uncultured Ruminococcus sp.
CTGGGTATTCCGGACTCTGCGGAGTCCGGGTCAGGGCGCCGCCCCGACACCCTGCGACCTTTTTGGAAAAGGTCGATCAAAACTTTCAGACTGTTTTGCGACAGCCCCGTTTTTTGTTCCCGTTATTCCGCGCCGTTCTCCTTCAGTTCGTCCAGCGTCCGGCGGATGGCCTTCATGTCCCGGTACATGTCCTCTCTCTTTGAGGGATCCCGGAGAAGGGCCGAGGGATGGTAGACCGCCGTCATGAGGAACGCGCCCCGCCGGACCTGCTGACCGTGCTCCCGGGTGATGCGGTAGTCCGGGCGGATCAGGCGCATGGCGGCGATACGGCCCAGGCAGACGATCATCTTCGGCCGGATCAGTTTCACCTGCTCCCTGAGATGGACGATGCAGGCGTCGCCCTCCTCCGGCAGGGGATCCCGGTTATGAGGCGGACGGCATTTCAGAATGTTGGCGATGTAGACCGATTCCCGGGGAATGCCCACCGCCTCAAGATACAGGTTCAATAGCTGTCCCGCCGGTCCCACGAAGGGGATCCCGGTCAGGTCCTCCTGCTCTCCGGGCGCCTCTCCCACGAACATCAGCTCCGCCGTTCTGGAGCCCGTGCCGAACACGAGGTTGGTCCGCGTCTGCCACAGGGAACAGCCCCGGCACGCTTTGCACCGTTCTTCAAGCTCAGCCCATTCCACCGTCCGTCCCCTCCCATTCTGATTGCTTCTCTTCAGCCAGCTCTCTGAGATACCGGTCCGCCTGCCTCCGCGTCCGGAACACCACCACCCGCATGCCCGGGGCGTCCTTCAGGCAGGCTTCGATGCGCCGGTTCGTCCTCTTCGCTCCCCAAAGGGTGGTGTGAAAGAACCGCAGCTTCTCGAGATCGAGCTTCTCCACGCATCCGTCGGCCATGTCGTCCCGGTTTTTTCCCCGGGTACGGAAGAAGCGCTCCACCACGCCGTATAAACACCGGACGCCGGAAAAGCGGAACCAGTAAACCGTGTCCGCGCGCTTCAGCCTCTCCGAAATGGTCCGGCTCCAGTTACCGTCGATGATCCATTCCTCCCCGGCGTAAATCCTGGCCAGCAGGGCGTCGAACTCCTCCCGGGGCGTCTTTTCCCAGTTCTCCCGCCAGCCAAGCCGGTCCAGATGGGTCAGGGGAAGACCGGTGAGCCGTGCCAGCTTTTTCGAGAAGGTGGATTTGCCCGCGCCGCATCCGCCCACCACCATGACGCGCCGTCCCGCATCCGCCATCCGCTCTCCCCCTTTTCTGTTGACAAGCACCCCGCGGGATGCTATAATGAAGTTAATTCCATTATACCCTGAGCCGGAGGACAAGTCAACATGAAAAACAAAATAATCGTCGCCGGAAACATCATCGTGGACCATCTCTATCCCATCGCGGGCTTCCCGGAGCGGGGCCAGCTCACCACCATCCTGGACGGCATCGGCAAGTCCGTGGGCGGCGCGGTGTGCAACGTGGGCATCGATCTGAAGCGGCTCATGCCGGATACCGAGGTGGCCGCGCTGGGACTGGTGGGGGAGGACGACAGCGGGGACTTCGCCCTGGAGACCATGCGGGGTGCCGGGGTGGACGTGTCCATGGTGGGACGGAGAGGAGCCACCTCCTTCACCGCCGTTATGAGCGACACCGTCAGCCGGGAGCGCACCTTCTTCCAGTACCGGGGAGCCAACGCCCTCTTCTCCGAGGACTCCTTCGACTGGGACGACATGGACTGCGACATCCTCCACGTGGCCTATATCCTCCTGCTGGACGCGCTGGACGAGGAGGATGCGGAATACGGCACGAAGCTGGCCCGTCTGCTGTGCCACGCCAGGGAGAGAGGCATCCGCACCTCCGTGGACGTGGTGACCGAGACCGGGGAGCGCTTCGCCAGACTGGTCCCGCCCGCGCTGAAATACACCGATCTCTGCGTCATCAACGAGATCGAGGCGGGGAGAAGCGCCGGGATCCCGCTCCGGGCAGAGGACGGTTCCCTGATCGGGGAAAACGTCCGCCCCTGCCTCAGACGGCTGTTCGAGCTGGGCGTGGGCGAATGGGCGGTGATCCACTGTCCCGAGGGCGGCTTCGGCATGGACCGGGCGGGGAACTTCGCCGTCTGCGGGCAGATCCCCACGCCTCCCGGGTACATCAAGGGCAAGGTCGGGGCCGGGGACGCCTTCTGCGCGGGCGTGCTGTCCGCGGCTCACCGGGGTATGTCCCTCGCCGAGGCCCTGAAGCTGGGCAACGCGGCGGCTACCGTGTCCCTGAACGCGCCGGGAGCCACCGAGGCCATGACCACCGTGGAGGAATGCCTCCGGACCGCGGACGAATTCGGCGAAGGACCTCTTCCGGTAAACCCGGACTGAAAGGAGCGGAACATGAAACTGGCAGTGATCATCGGAGCGGGCAACATCGGACGCGGCTTCATCGGACAGCTGTTTTCCGAGGCGGGCTGGGAGGTCTGCTATCTGGACGTGGCAAGACCCGTGGTGGACGCCCTCAACGAGGCGGGCTCCTATCCCCTGGACATTGTTTCCAACACGGGGACCGAGCGGAAGATCATCTCCCCGGTCCGGGCGGTGGACGGGAACGATCATGAGGCGGCGGCGCGGGTCACGGCGGACGCGGACGTGTGCGTCACCTGCGTGGGAGCGAAGGCCATCAAATACATCATCCCGAATCTGGCGGCGGGGGTGAGACTGCGCCGCCAGGAGGGCAGGGGACCGCTGAACCTGCTGATCTGCGAGAACCTCATGGACGCGGACTCCTATATCCGGTCCCTGCTGGAGCCGGTGCTGACGGAGGAGGAGCTTTCCTCCGTGGGACTGGTGGAGACCTCCGTGGGCCGGATGGTGCCGGTGCCGGACAAGACGCTGACGGAGAAGGAACCCCTTCTGGTCCGGGCGGAGCGGTACGGAGTCCTGCCCTTCGACCGGGACGCCTGGATCGGGGACCTGCCGGACGTGCCGGGACTTCTGCCCGTGTCGCCCTTCCGCTTCGTGGTGGAGAGAAAGCTCTATGTCCACAACATGGGGCACGCGGTCTGCGCCTATCTGGGGACCCTCTGCGGCTACGAGGCCATCGCGGACGCCATATCCGACACGGGGATCCGTCTGGCGGTGCGGGAGGCCATGATCTCCTCGGTCAAAGCGCTGTCGAAGCGGTACGGCCGGGATCTGGACGCCCTGCTGGCTCATACGGAGGATCTGATCCGCCGGTTCGGCAACCGGGCTCTGGGCGACACCTGCGCGAGAGTCGGAAACGACGTGCCCCGGAAGCTGGCCCGGGCGGACCGTCTCACCGGAGCGGCCCTGTCGATTCTCGAAACCGGAGAGCGTCCCGTGTGGCTGTCCCTGGGAGCCGCGGCGGCTCTGCGGGTGTACGAGCGGTCCGAGGGGACGGATTTCCCGGATCCCGGAACGGCCTTCGCCGCGCTGACCGGCGTGGGAGAGGGACCGTATTATGAGGACGCCGTGACCTTCTACGGAGTCATCCGGACCGCGGACGATCCCTCGGGACTGCTGCCCGCGCTGATTTCTCTGGCGGACGGGATGCTGACCGACGCGGGACCGGCGAAGGAGGCGTTATGATTGGACGCCGTATGACCGCATTCCTGACCGCCGCCCTGCTGCTTCCTCTGTTTGCCTCCTGCGCCGGAGATACGGAGCCCGGACCCGTGACCGAAGCCTCCGGGACGGAACCGGCCGCCGGACTCCCTGTCACCGCGCCCGAGACGGAGAAGCCCGCGGAACCGGAGCCGGAGGTCCCTGCCGACGATGGAGAGGAGACCGAAGCCGTACAGGAGCCGGAGCCCGAGCCCGCCCCGGATGAGCCGGAACCCAATCCTGAACCTGAGCCCGAGCCTCAGCCGGAGGAGCCCGCGGACGCCGTGCCGGATCCCTGGTCCGATCCGGACCTGTACGCCCTGTATCTGGACCGGGCCGTGGAATACGCGAAGACCATTCACGATCTCTACTGGGACGGGGAGACCCTTCTGTCCCGGCTGACCCCGTCGGGAGGGACGCCCCATCTCTGGCCCTTCACGGAGCAGGCCGGCATGGTGAACGGCATTCTGGCCGCCATGCCCGCGGATCATCCGGACCGGGCGTTTTTCGAGACCTGGCTTCACGAACTGATCGGCGGTCTGCGCCATTACCGGGTGCGCCGGGTGAAGCTGACGGACGGGCAGTCCTGGATGGATCCCGATTCCTTTATCGCGGACTTCGGGGAAAACGACGGCACCGCCCACGGATACGCCGTATATTCCTCCTCCCGCCACGACAAGAAGCAGGACTATCTGATCGTCACGCCGGACGCCGTGTACTTCGACGACAACGTCTGGGTGGCGAAGGAGTTCGTGGCGGCCTGGCGGAACACGGGGGAGGAGGCGTATCTGAACGAGGCGGTGAACATCCTCAACTGGATCCTCGGGGAAGGGTATGAGGACGCGGGCGCGCTGGCCGGGGTCTACTGGAAATGGTCCGCCCGGTTCCTCTTCAAGGGCGGAAACTACAGCGACTCCGACCACGCCTCCCTCAACGCCTGCTCCACGGTGTCCTGCGCCATGGTGCTGTCACAGCTGTGCGATGCGTTCCGGGGGACGGGCTTTGAGAGCCGTGTCGGGGAATGGCTGGAGAAGGCCGACGCCATGATGCGCTTTGCCGGGGAGGCCTACGTGGATCCCTCGACGAAGTGCCTCTACGACAAGGTGTTCCTGAAGGAGGATTTCGCCTCCCAGAGCGAGCTGAAGCGGCAGATCCTCAAAACGGACACCGCCCAGTACGCCTACAACACCGGCACCTATCTGACGGCGGGGGCGTTTCTGTATCGCCTTCTGGACGACCGGGACCGGGCAGGGGAGCTTCTTTCCGCCGCGCTGGAATCCGCCGGGGGAGCCGACCGGAAGTTCGCGGACCGGGGTGTGAAGAAGGGGCAGTACTCCTATCCCTCCCACAGCTGGTTCACGTCCTTCCTGGTCTCCGGGTTCTCCGATCTCGCGCCCTATGACGAGGGATGCCGGGAATACCTGGAGCACATGCGGTCCGCCCTGGACTACGCCTGGGAGAATGAACGGGCGGATGACGGCTTGGTCTCCCCGTCCTGGATCAAGGGCTGGAGCCGCTTCACCAACAACAGCCCGGACAGCGAGGACAACCCGCGCCAGATCCTGTATCAGTCGGCCAACGCCCACTGCTACGCCATGCTGGCGGAATATTACGGATAAATGGTCTCTCCGGAGAGAAAAAGAAACCGGCGTCCGACACCCACGATTGTGAGCACGGACGCCGGTCTTTTTTGATTACATACAGCAGGCTGTTATTCGTCTCCGGTCTCCGCCATGGACACCTGTCCGTCCACGCCGGGATCCGGGCGGGTGAGCCTCTCCGGATAGGGGATGCCCAGATGCTCGTAGCCCTGCCGGGTCACCATCCGTCCCCGGAGCGTGCGTGCCAGGAATCCGATCTGCAGAAGGTACGGCTCGCACACGTCCTCCAGTGTCACTGCCTCCTCGCCGATGGTGGCCGCCAGAGCCTCCAGACCCACGGGACCGCCGCCGTAATAGCGGATGATGGTCTCCAGCATCTTCCGGTCGGTGTTGTCCAGCCCCAGCTCGTCGATCTCCATCATGGCCAGTCCCTCCTGCGCCATGCGGAGGTTGACCCGGCCGTCCCCCATGACCTGGGCGTAGTCCCGGACCCGCTTCAGCAGGCGGTTGGCGATGCGGGGGGTGCCTCTGGAACGGGACGCGATCTCAAGGGCGGCCTCCTGATCGATGGGCACGTCCAGAATGGCGGCGGACCGCTTTACGATGGTGGAGAGCTCGTATGGCGTGTACAGCTCCAGCCGCATCTGCACGCCGAACCGGTCCCTGAGAGGCGTGGAAAGCTGACCGGCCCGGGTGGTGGCGCCGATGAGGGTGAACTTTGAGAGCGGCAGGTGGATGGAGTGCGCGCCGGGACCGGTTCCCACCACGAAATCCAGCGCAAAATCCTCCATGGCGGGATAGAGGATCTCCTCGATGGTCCGGGGCAGGCGGTGGATCTCGTCGATGAACAGCACGTCCCCCTCGGAGAGGTTGGTCAGGATGGCGGCCAGATCCCCCTTCTTGTCGATGGCGGGACCGGCGGTGATCCGCAGATTGACGCCGCGCTCCCGGGCGATGATCATGGAGAGGGTGGTCTTTCCCAGACCGGGCGGGCCGTAGAACAGCATGTGGTCCAGGGTGTCGCCCCTCAGCTTCGCTGCCCCGATGATGATCTTCAGGTTTTCCTTGGCCTTTTCCTGGCCGATGTATTCGTCCAGCGTTTTGGGGCGCAGGGCGTTGTCCGTGTCGGAATCCTCCTCCGTGAAGGTGGAGGACATGATGCGGTTTTCAAAGTCGAATTCTTCGTCCATGGGCTCTCCCTCAGTTCTTCACAAGATACGACAGGGCGGTGCGGATGATTTCGTCGGCCTCGGCGCCCTCGTCCGCATGCTTCAGGGCGGCGGCGATCTCCGAGCGGGAATAGCCCAGGGTGGCGAGGGCTTCCCGGGCGTCGGCCATGGCGGAGGATCCCGCGGCGGCCTTTTTGTCCGGAGCCGGACGGATGAGCTCCTCGTCGGACGCTCCCGGGGTAAAGAACTGGGGGAACTGCTTCGGGATCTTGTCCTTCAGCTTCAGCACCACCATGGCGGCGGTCTTTTCTCCCACGCCCGGGGCCTTGGCGATGGCCTTGGTGTCACCGTTCGCCACGGCGAAGGCCAGCTTTTTCGGCGGCAGAAGGGAGAGGATGGACAGCCCGGCCTTGGGCCCCACTCCGGAGACGGACAACAGGAGCCGGTACATGGTCAGCTCCTCCCGGTCGGCGAAGCCGTAGAGGTCCGCCGCGTCCTCCCTGAGGGCCAGATGGGTCCAGATCCGGATCGGCGGCGTTTCGAGCCTTGTCCCGTCGGGAGCGAAGGCGGGGGCGGGAAGGGAGGCCAGGGTCCGCGCGGTTACCGTGACCCGGAAGCCCACCCCGGCGCATTCGATGACCAGGGCGGAGGCGGCCGCGTTGACCTCGAGGATCTGTCCGCATAAGGTTTCAATCATGGCGTTTCCTCTTTCGTTTCATGGGGATGAGGCCCTCCGTCAGGCATCCGGCCACATACAGGACGGTGCCGGAGACGGTCAGGATCCAGCCGTTTCGGACGCAGGCGGGGCGGTATTCGAGAACCACCTCGTGCTCTCCGGCGGGGATGCGCAGGGCCAGCAGGGAATCCTTCAGCACGGCGGTCAGGGCCCAGGGACGTCCGTCCACCGTCGCCTGCCAGCCCTCGTCGTAGGGGATGGTGGTGAAGAGAAGCTCGCGGCCCTCCGGGATCGTGACGTGTCCGTGAAGCTCGTCGTCCCGGTCGGAATACACGGTCATGACGCCGCTCTTCAGGGAGGACACGGCGGTGCGGAAGGCGTCCTCGTCGAAGTACCAGAAGTACGGGACGCCGGAGCGGATGTAGAGCTCGTCCTTTTTCAGCACCAGGGAGGCGTTGATGATCTCGCCCGGCTGGAAGCGGCCAAGCTCCCGGATGGAGAAGTCCTCGCCGTCGAAATACTTTCCGATTTTGGAGCCGTTCAGCAGGAGGGAGGCTTCTCTCGGCCATTTGGAGGGGAAGTAGCAGTAGAGGGAATCCGTGGAGTCGATCTCCAGGGAGAAGATGACGGAAGCGCCGCCGGAGGAGGACTTCTGATACCCCTTGTGCCCGGTGGCGAAGATCAGGTCGCATCCGGTGTTGTCCGTGCCCATGAGCTCCGCCCGCCGCCAGACCGCCACCTCTTTTCCGGTCATGGCGGAGAGCAGCTTGTTCATGTAGCTGAAGGGATCGGTGTAGGTTTCCAGCTCCTCGTCATACTCCGCTGCCGCGTATTTCCCGATGGACGCCGTGTCCGGGGAGACCGCGTAGGCCAGGGACAGGCACCAGGGATTCTCGTAGACGTCGATGTGGGTGTCGGTGGACCCGATCAGGTCGTACAGATCGTGGATGTAGTTCATGACGGGCTTGTCGTCGGTCTCGTCCGCCATGACGTATTTGATGCCGAACAGGGCGTCGGTGACGGCGGTCGCTCCGGCGTACATGGACCAATGGGACTGGGCCGCGTACCCGAACTGTCCGAGAAGCTCCACGGCTCGGGCGTTCAGGGTGGAGGTGGAGTTGGACATGCCGCGGATGCCCAGGGCGAAGTTATCGTTTTTCTTCCGGTGCACCAGCTTTTCGGAGCGGAAGAACTCCGGATCGTCGGCGGTCAGGGCCACGGCGGGCTCGTAGGTGGTGATCATCTGCCGGTAGGATTTCCGGGTGGAGTAGGACACGTCGTCGTCCAGGGCCAGCATCATGAGGATCCCGTTGGCGGAGGCCTCGAGAACTGCGAAGACGCACAGAACGGCGGCCGCGGCCTTTTTGCCGTCCCGGAGACGGATCCTTTTTCCTTTGGAACGGACGGGGAGCGTTTCCGGCTCGGTTTTTTTGTCGTCCTCCGGGAGAGGCGCGGGAGCGGATTCCTCCGGGGCGGGCTCTTCCTCCGGAGCGGATCCCGGTTCCCGGACGATTTCCTCCGGCGCGGCTTCGACGGATGCTTCTCCGGCAGGCGCATCCGCCGTGATCTCCGTCCCGGACTCCTCCGCGGCGTCCTCGTCAGGATCGGAGGGGACCGCTTCCGGACAGAGCTTCCTTTTCCGGCTCCGGTCCGCCAGAGGAGGAATCAGGAAGGCGGCCAGCGTCAGGCACAGAAGCTGGGGCCAGACGGACTTGAAGGGAGGGAGATTGTCGTATCCGATTTTCGAGCAGACCAGCAGAACCGCGCTCCATCCGGCGGCTGAAACGAGGACCGCGCCGCGCTTTACCTCCCGGATCCGGACGAGGGTCTCCGCTGCCATCCAGATCGCCAGAGCCGTGAACATGTAGGCAAAGCGGGCGTTGAGCCAGTTGGGCCGCTGCATGCCGTGCCAGATGATGTCCAGAGGGCTGAAATTGAAGCTGACGATCAGAAACAGCATGACCGCGGCGAATCCGGCCTTTCTCCTCCGGGGCACCCGGGTGAGGAAGAACAGGGGAGCCAGCACCAGGGACACGGTCCCGCAGTAGAGGAACGGCATGCCGGTGGGACGCACGGAGTCGTAGGAGCCGAAATACGCCTTGGTCAGGATGTCGAGAAACTCGAAGAGCTGGCGCGGCTTCCAGTTGGGCGTGGTGAACTCAAGCTTGCCGAAGGACAGGGAATAAAGCGTCGGAAGCAGGATCACCGAGGCCATGGCCGCCGCCGCCGCGGACCAGAGGGCGATGCGGAACAGGCTCTTCACAAAATGCGCTTCCTCGTCCATGGGATTGCGCTCCTCCGGCGTCAGCATGAAGTACCGGGCGAAGAACCAGACCAGCACGAAGAGGCAGGCCATGTAGCCGATGTAGAAATTGGAGGCCAGCGCGTAGG
>CACYWX010000101.1 GCA_902778205.1 uncultured Ruminococcus sp.
TATCTTTCACATGGACGAAGGGGAGCCCTTCCGGTTCGACTGGAACGCGCTTGTCCCCTCCGGCCTGTCCACCAAGGATTTCATCGCGCCGTCTTCCTTTACGTTTCAGAACGGCAGGCAGTTCGGGATGGGACGAAAGGTCGGGGCGGTGTCCTTTCTCCAGATCATCGCGCCGGAGCTGAACGACCGGGTGCTCGCGGATTTTCTTGACATGGAATCGGGTCTTGTGCTGTCCGTCCACCTCCGCTCCGTCGATCAGACCAAAGCGATCAAGATGGTGAAAAGAAAAATCACCGACCTCGACAAGGCGAAGATCGAGGAACAGAAAAAGGCGGTGAGGGCCGGGTACGATATCGACATCATCCCCTCCGACCTCGCCACCTACGGGACGGAGGCAAAAAAGCTGCTCCAGGACCTCCAGAGCCGGAACGAGCGGATGTTCCTCGTGACCTTCCTGCTCATGAACACGGCGGACAGTCAGCGTCAGCTGAACAACACGCTGTTTCAGGCGTCCGGCGTCGCGCAGCGGCACAACTGCTCCCTCATGCGGCTGGACTATCAGCAGGAGGAAGGGCTCATGTCCTGCCTGCCCCTCGGTCAGAATCTGGTGGGGATCGAACGGAGCCTGACCACCTCCAGCACGGCGATCTTCATTCCCTTCACCACACAGGAACTGTTCCAGAACGGCAGAGAGGCCCTGTACTACGGGATCAACGCCCTGTCCAACAACCTCATCATGGTGGACCGGAAGACGCTGAAAAATCCGAACGGCCTCATTCTGGGGACGCCGGGCTCGGGCAAATCCTTCTCCGCAAAGCGGGAAATCTCCAACGCCTTTCTGGTGTGTCCGGACGACGACATCATCATCTGCGATCCGGAATCGGAGTACGGCTCGCTGGTGCGGCGTCTGAACGGCCAGGTGATCCGGATCTCCCCGACTTCCTCCGACTGCATCAACCCCATGGACCTGAACCTCAATTACAGCGACGACGAAAATCCCCTGTCGCTGAAATCCGACTTCATCCTCTCCCTCTGCGAACTGATCGTCGGCGGGAAGGAGGGGCTGCAGCCGGTGGAAAAAACCGTCATCGACCGGTGCGTCCGGCTGGTGTACCGGAACTACCTGAACGACCCCCGCCCGGAGAATATGCCCGTCCTCGGGGACCTGTACGACGAACTGCGGCGGCAGGACGAAAAAGAGGCGCAGTACATCGCAACGGCCCTTGAAATCTACGTCACCGGTTCTCTGAACGTGTTCAACCACCGCACGAACGTGGACGTGAACAACCGGATCGTCAGCTACGACATCAAGGAGCTGGGGAAACAGCTCAAGAAGATCGGGATGCTCGTCGTACAGGATCAGGTGTGGAACCGGGTCACGCTGAACCGCGCGGAACACAAATCCACCCGGTACTACGTGGACGAATTTCACCTGCTTCTCCGGGAGGAACAGACCGCCGCGTACAGCGTGGAGATCTGGAAGCGGTTCAGAAAATGGGGCGGCGTTCCTACGGGAATCACCCAGAACGTGAAGGACCTGCTGGGATCCCGGGAGGTGGAGAACATCTTCGAGAACAGCGACTTCGTATATATGCTGAATCAGGCTCCGGGGGACCGGCAGATTCTGGCGAAGCTCCTCAACATATCGACGCACCAGCTCTCCTACGTCACGCAGTCCGGCGCGGGTGAAGGGCTTCTGTACTTCGGCGGCACCATCATTCCCTTCGCCGACCGCTTCCCGAAGGACACGGAATTGTATCGGATCATGACCACCAAACTGAACGAGGTCGCAACATGAAAGAAAACAAGCTGAAATTCACCGGGGAGGAACTTCCCCCGAAAACGCCGCCCGGCAAGCCGAAAAGCGCGGTCCGGGATCTTCCGAAGGAGCTGACGCAGGCGGCGGTCCGGAACGCCGTAAAGGAATACGCGGACGACAACGCCGGAACGGACGCAGCTGTCAGCTTAACCGGAGCGGCAGAGACGTCCGGACGGATCCTCGAAAACGCAGTCCGGAACGAACAGATCCGGCAGCAGCGAAAAGCGAACGCCGACGCTCTGAAGGAAGAAGGATCGAATCCCGTGACAAGATTCCACCAGTGGCAGGCCATGAAGCAGAATTACACCGCCCGGAAGAACGGAGAGACCGCGGAAAAGACGGCGGAAACGGCCAAAACCGCCGCTGAAAAGACGGCGGAGGCCGCGGAGAAAGCCGCGAAGAAGACCGCGGAGTTTGTGAAGAAGCACTGGAAGGGCATTCTTCTTGTCCTTGCGATCGTGCTGGCTCTTGTGTTCCTTCTGGACGTCTTCTCCGCCTGCTCCATGCTCTTTCAGGGAGCGGGGAGCATTGTCGCCGGGAGCACCTACGCGGCGGAAGACGGGGAGATCACCAGCGCCGATGCCGCCTACTGCGCGATGGAAGACGATCTGCGGCGTCTGATCGGCGAATACGAGGACACCCACGATTACGACGAATACGTCTATGTGCTGGACGAGATCGGACACGATCCCTACGTCCTCACCTCCATCCTCTCCGCCCTCCATCCCGGAGAATGGACGCTTGCCGACGTGCGGGACACCCTCGATCTGCTCTTTGAGAAGCAGTACGACCTGTCGGAGGGGCTGGACTTCGACACCCGGACCCGGATGGAACCGAGGACCGGGGAAATCCCCCTGATCGATCCGGAGACCGGGGAGGTGATCGTCGTCCCCTACGACTACGAGGAAGAAGTCCCGTACCATTACATCACCTGCACCCTCACCCTGAAAAACAACGATCTGTCCCATGTTCCGGTCTACGTCATGACGGAAGATCAGCTCGCGGCCTATTCGACGTATATGTCGGTGCTCGGAGGGCGGGAGGACCTGTTCCCGGATTCGGAATACATCGGCCTCTACGACGACTATTCCGACTATGACATACCGGAAGAGCTGCTCGCGGACGAGACCTTCGCCGCCATGATCGCGGAGGCGGAAAAATACCTCGGCTATCCCTACGTTTGGGGCGGCAGCAGTCCGGAGACCTCCTTCGACTGCTCCGGCTTTGTCTCATGGGTGCTCAATCACGCAGGATGGAGCATCGGGCGGCGGAGCGCGCAGGGGCTGTATGATCTCTGTACCCTCACCGCCTCTCCCCTGCCGGGGGATCTGGTGTTTTTCAGAGGAACCTACGACACGCCGGGAATCTCCCATGTGGGCATTTATGTCGGAAACGCCATGATGCTCCACTGCGGAGATCCCATCGGCTATTCCAACCTGAACTCGTCCTACTGGCAGGAACACTTCGCCGGGTACGGACGGATGCCGTGAAAGGAGACATATATATATGAAGAATCCGAGAGCGAAATACCGGGAAGAAATGGAGAAGAATCTCGGGAAGATCGCCGAGCTTCAGGCCCGGAACCGGACGCTTCAGAAGAAGATCCGGGAGTCCGAGAACACGGACATTCTCGGCCTGATCCATGCGGTGAACATGACGCCGGAGGAGCTGGCGGAGTTTCTGAAACAGGCAAAGCCCGACGCAAAGCTGCCCGCCCTTCCGGACAGCATGACGGACGATGCAGAAACGGAGGGAGAATCCGATGACGAAGAACCGTAACGCGCGGATCGCGGCTCTGATCCTCGCCGCCCTTCTGTCCATGTTCCTCCTGCCCCTTGCAGCATTCGCGGACGGCGGGGACTATTACGCATACGAACTCCCGCCCGGAGCGGAAAATCCTGAATCCGTGGACGGAACCGGTGAGGCCGGGGACTGGATCGTGGAGGAAGAACCGTCTGATACACCCGAAGACACCGAATCACCGGAATCCCCCGAAGACGAGTCCCCCTTCGGGGATTTTTCCTTTGAGGACCTCTTCGGAGGGCTTCTTTCCGCGTTCACCCCGGACGGGAACCTGACCCTTGTGGACGACTTCTCCTTCCTCACGGAGGACGAGGACGGAAACACGGAGGGAAAGCAGTTTCTGACCGTCCAGACCAAGGCGGGCAACACCTTCTTCATTGTGATCGACCGGGCGCGTGAATCCGAAAACACCTATTTTCTGAATCTTGTGGACGAAGCGGACCTTCTCTCCCTGATGGACGAGCCTCCCGCGGAAAAGGCCGCGCCGGTCTGCACCTGCAACGATCACTGTACCGTGGGACACATCGACACAAGCTGTCCCGTCTGCGCGGCGGATATGACGGCTTGCCTCGGGACGGACCCGGAACCCGAACCGGTGCCGGAAGAGGTGGTGATCCCGCCCGAGCCGGAGCCGGAGACGCCGCAGAAGGACGGCATGGAAAACACCATGCGGATCGTCGGCGCGGTGGGACTGCTGGCTGTGGCGGCGGTGGTCCTCTTGATCGTTTTCCGCGGAAAGAACAGAAAGCAGACGCCCCGTCACGATGAACCGGAGGAAGAGATGGAATTTCAGCCCTATACAGGCGAGGAGACGGAAACGTCGGAGCCGGAAAGTGAGGATCTGACATGAAACTGGTCATAACGGAAAAGCCCTCGGTCGCCCGGACCGTCGCCGCCGTTCTCGGAGCGTCCTGCAACCGGAAGGGATACTACGAGGGGAGCGGCTGGATCATCGCGTGGTGCTTCGGCCACCTCGCGGGACTGGCGGACGCCGCTGCATACGATCCCGCCTATCTGAAATGGAGGCGGGAGGATCTTCCTATCTTCCCCGATCCCTTCCGCTTCACGGTCTTTCCGGGGACAAAGGAACAGTATGAGCTGCTCTGTTCCCTGATGGACCGTCCCGACGTGGAGGGGATCGTGAACGCCTGCGACGCGGGGCGGGAGGGAGAGCTGATCTTTCGGACCGTGTACGATCTCTCCGGATACCGCAAGCCCGTCAAGCGGCTCTGGATTTCCTCGATGGAGCTGTCGGCGATCCGGGAGGGATTTGAAAACCTCCGCCCCGGCGAGGAATACGAGAATCTGCACCGGGCCGCTCTGTGCCGCGCGGAGGCGGACTGGCTTGTCGGGATCAACGCAAGCCGGTTTTTCTCCCTGCTCTACGGGGTGAAGCTGAACGTGGGCCGCGTCATGACGCCCACCCTCGCGCTGATGGCGGAGCGGGAGGCGGAAATCGCCGCGTTCACCTCCGAGACCTTCTACACTGTATGCCTGGACTGCGGAATCTGCGCCGTCTCTGAACGGATCGCGGACCGGGAGAGCGCGGAACGGCTGGCGGAGGAATGCCATAAGGCGGTCGTCCGCTCTGTTGAAAAGAAGAAGAAAACGGCAAACTCGCCCCTGCTGTACGATCTGACGACGCTCCAGAGGGATGCCAACAAGAATTACGACTATACGGCACAGCAGACGCTGGACGCCCTGCAAAGCCTGTATGAAAAGCGCCTCTGCACCTATCCCCGCACGGACAGCCGGTATCTGACCGACGACATGGAGGGCAAGGTCCCGGAAATCCTCGAAACGGCGCAGAGAGTCCTCGGACGTCCCCTCGACGCCCGGAACGCCTCCAACGCGAAAGCGGTCTGCGACAGCCGGAAGGTGTCGGACCATCACGCCGTAATCCCCACGGAATCGGCGGGGTACGTCGATCCCTCCACCCTCACACGGGAGGAAAATGACATTCTGCGTCTTGCCGCGTCCGCGGTCGTGCTGGCCCTGGGCGATCCCTTCCTTTATGAAGAGACCGCCGTCCTGCTGGACTGCGCCGGACAGACGTTTACGGCGAAAGGAAAAACGGTGATCGAGCCGGGATGGATGGAAGAACGGCTTGTCCGGAAGAACGATTTTGACGACATGCTCCCTGCGCTCGAAGAAGGACGGATCCTCGCGGTCAAAAGAGCCGAGGTAAAGGAATCAAAAACATCGCCGCCGAAGCATTACACGGAAGACACCCTCCTCGCCGCCATGGAGAACGCCGGATCGAAGGAGATGCCGAAGGATGCGGAGAGACGGGGCCTCGGAACGCCCGCCACCCGCGCGGCAATTCTGGAAAAGCTGATCCACGACGGCTTCCTCACGCGGAAGAAGGCGCAGAAAGCCGCATTCCTCGTCCCCACGGAGATCGGAAAGAACCTGATCGCCGTATTGCCGGAGGAATTGCAGTCCCCCGTTCTCACGGCGGAGTGGGAACACCGGCTCGGGGAAATCGAGCGCGGAGAGCGGTCCCCGGAGGACTTCCTCGATGGGATCCGGGCCATGCTCCGGGACCTGATCGGGACATACACGCCCGTACCCGGCGCGGAAACGCTCTTCCCCTCGGGCGGGGAGCGGCTCGGGACCTGTCCCCGGTGCGGCGGCGCGGTGAAGGAATCCGTCAAGGGCTACTTCTGCGAGAACCGGGAATGCACCTTCGGTTTCTGGAAAGAGAATCGGCTGTTCGACGGGATCGGCAAAAGAATGGATTCCGCAACGGCAGCGGCTCTTCTGAACACCGGCCGGGCGGAACTCAAAGGGTGCTACTCCCGGAAGACCGGAAACCGGTTCGACTGCACGCTCGTCCTGTGCGACGACGGAAAAAAGACGGACTTCCGTCTGGAATTTCATAACAACAAGGCAAAGGAGAAGGAATCATGATCTGGGCTGCGTTTTTTGTGGGACTGGTGATCGGCGGCTGCTTCGGCCTCGGGGTAATGTGCCTGCTGGTGGTCAGCGGGGACGAATCCCGGCGCGAGGAATGGCGGGAGGCGCAGGAAAAGGAGGCGCGGAAATGAGCTGGCTGTGGTTTTTCATCGGCACGGCGGCAGGTTTGACGGTCGGTGTTCTGATCGGCTTCTTTACGGGGATCGTCTGCCTTTACAATGCCTTGTACAAAATATGGGAAAGCGAGGAACAATGCGGTACAAAAGACGGGAACGCGAGACGGTGATCCTCTACAACGAGGAGGAGGAAAACGCTTCGGTCTGTACGTTCAACCGGAAGCTGAAAAAGAAGCTCGCAAAGCTGGCCTCCCGGTTTCCGGACAAGGTGCGGCTGAAAGAGGTCACGGCGGGCGGGGAGTGCGTCACCTATACCCTCCCGAAAACCTGCGTCACCATCTTTCCGCCCCATACGGAGGACTGGAAGGACAACATGAGCAAACGTGCGAAGAGCGCGGAAGAAGAGTAACGGGAGCCGCTCCCTGCACGGACGGATAAGTCTATGCGGGGGGCGGCATTTTTTGTTTTTGAGGAGGAGTTATGCCAGGCGAAAAACAGGCTGAAAAGCCGACGACACAGGAAAGGCTGAAACAGATCACGGACAAGATCGAAGCGGGGATCCGGGACCTGTTCGCCAGCGATCAGTACAGGGCGTACCTGTCCACGATGTCCCGCTTCCATCAGTACAGCTTCAACAATTCCGTCTTGATTTACCTGCAGAATCCGAAGGCCACCCGCGTTGCCAGCTACACGAAGTGGAAGGATTCCTTCGGACGGCAGGTGAAACGGGGCGAGCACGGGATCACCATCATCGCCCCGACGCCGTATAAGAAAAAGATCGAGGACGTCAAACGGGACCCGGACACCCATCTGCCCCTTCTGGACAAGGACGGACGGGAGATCACCGAGGAGAGGATCATCACCATCCCGTATTTCAAGCCGGTATTCGTGTTCGACGTTTCGCAGACGGAGGGACGCCCCCTGCCGCAGATCGTCCATGACCTGACCGGGAACGTGGAGCATTACGAAGCGTTCCTCGAAGCGATGAAGCGGTCCTCCCCGGTTCCGGTCCTCTTCGATCCGGACGTGCGGGGGGACGGGTTTTACAGTTCGGTGGACCGGGAAATCCATATCCGCGAGGGCATGAGCGAGGTACAGACGGTATGCGCGCTGGCTCACGAAATGGCCCACGCCTCCCTGCACAACACCGGTGCGGGAAGCATGGACGAACGGGACGCGGCCAGATACGAGCGGGCGGACATTCTCGGCGTGGACGCGCTGTATTCGGAGGACTGGATCTCCCCGGACAAGGTTCCGGAGGGCATGTACCGGTACAGTCTCCGGGGCGGACGGGAGGGAGATCCGGGTCTCCCCTGCGCGGTGGAAAACGGCGTGACGGTGAACTTCACGGGCTGTCTGCTCACGCTGGAGCCCCTCCCCATCCCGGAATCCGGCGCGCTGGAAATCGGCGCAGAGGATCTTGGCTTCCGGGGAGAGGAGATCACGGCGGCGGAGTTCCGGTGGGAGAACCGCAAGGACCGGAGGACGCAGGAGGTGGAGGCGGAAAGTGTGTCCTACGCCGTCTGCCAGTATTACGGGATCGAGACCGCGGCGAACAGCTTCGGCTACATCGCGGAGTGGTCGAAAAGCCATGAGCTGAAAGAGCTGAAGGAGAGCCTCGAAACCATCAACCGGACCGCCGCAAAGATGATCGGGGACATCGACCGGAACTTTTCCGAAATCTGCAAGGAGCGCGGGATCGTGACAGAAGCGAGGGGGGAGGAACCCGCTCCGGAAGACCCGGCCCGCGCCGTCGAGGACGCGTTCCGGAAAGCCCCGGACAAGGCGTTTCTGATCTACCAGCTGCGGGAGGATTCCCCCGCGGAGCTGCGATTCATGGGGCTGTCCCGTCTTCAAAACCCGCCCGACAAGGCCAACTATGCGCCGGTCTACGCGGGAAACCTGAATCCGGAAACGGATCTTTCGGACGGGACGAGCCGGATGCTGGCTCTGGAAGACCTCTATTCTCAGTTCAACGCGGACGAAAAACCGGAGGGCTTCAGCGGGCATTCCCTGTCCGTCAGCGACGTGATCGCCTTGAAGAACGACGGCGCGGTATCGTATCACTACTGCGACAGCGTGGGATTCCGGGAGCTTCCGGATTTCATCAAGCCGGAAAACTATCTGAGAAACGCGGAATTGCAAATGGAAGACGACCCCGGCATGATCGACGGGATCATCAACAACGGGAGGCGGGAACAGAACGCGCTGGAGACAGAAAAGCGCGTGTCCGTCATGGCGAAGCTGCGGGAAGCGGAACGGAAGCCGAAACCGCCGAAAAAAGCAAAGGAGACGAAAAAAGATGAACCTCACCTATGAAGAAAGAATGCTCATGGCGATCTGCAATACCGGGAGCCGGGAGGGACTGATCGACAAACTTGCGGATATGCGCTCCTATCTCGAGCCGGAGGAAGATGAGCTTATCGCCCTGATCGATTCGGCTGTCGGCAAGCTGGAAGCGATGAGTGACGAAGAGTTTGACATGCTCGACCTGACGCCGGATTTTGACGAAGAGGAGGAAACCGATGCCGGATAAGATACAGACCTATCGGGAACTGGCAGAGACGACCGCGCTCGGATTCACCCGCGATCTCGACCGCTGGACGGGCTTTCTGGAAAGCGCGTCCCGGATGTACAAATACAGCTATGCGGATCAGGTGCTGATTTACGCGCAGCGTCCGACCGCCACGGCCTGCGCTGAGTATGAGTTATGG